>JAPWUZ010000331.1 GCA_028275265.1 Armatimonadota bacterium
CAGCCCATCGGGGGCAAGGTTCGCGTGTATCGGCGCACTCTGCGCGAGCATCTAGAAGCGCAACCGCCTCCATACGATGTACTGATGTATCATCACGTGCTGGAGCATGTGCCCGACCCCGAGGGTGAGCTCTCTCTGGCAAAGCAGCTGCTGAAGCCCAACGGCAGGGTGCTGGTGCGCCTGCCGCTGGCGGGGTCGTACCACTGGAAGCGTTATGGTACCGACTGGTTCCAGCTGGACGCCCCGCGCCACCTCAGTATCCCTTCGGTGCAGGGCATGAAGGCTCTGGCGGAGCGGTGCGGATACAGCATAGATTACACCGGATTCGACGCCTTGCCGCTGCACCTTCACGCCAGTGAACTCTATCGCAAAGGCATCATCGGCAGTCAACACCATCCCGACATGCACTCACCCGCCCAGTGGCGCGAGTTTGCCCGCCTGACCGACCAGCTGAACCAGACGGGGGAAGCGGATTCGGGGGTGTTCATCCTGAGCGTGCGCAGGCTATAGACTAAAACATCGGCTGACACTGGAGCCGCACCTGCCAGCGCTTTGAGCCGCGCTGCAGCAGAATGCGCTTGAACGTGCCCTCTTCGCCCGTCAGCCACTTTTGCACCTCGGCAGGTGGCACGCCTCTGGTGGAACGTCCGTCTACCGCCAGCAGCTCATCGCCCCGACCGACGCCTGCTTCCCATGCAGACGAAAGCGGGGTCACTCCCGCAACCTTTGCGCTCTCCGCCGCCAGGTCCAGCACGATGCCCACCGTCGCAGCATCGTCCATCGGTGCAGGCTGGGGCATTCGCTGCAATACCACTGTGCGCATCGGGTAGTCGATGGTCAGCCGGAAGTGGCGGAGCAAATTGTTGCCCAACAAGCCGAAGCCCGCCTCTGACAGTATCTGTACGGGCGCACCTTTTGAAGCTGGAGAGGAGAACATCAGCGTGACGCCGCGGATGGTCTCCCCGGCGAGCTGAACGAAACCAGCACGCGCCGCACGGGGAACGTTGCCTGCGCCACCTACCCCCAGCGTTAGACCCAGCGATGCGGAGCGGTAAGGCTGCCACTGCTGACCCGCCTCGGCGGGCAGAATGCTCATCGCTGCGCCGGTGTCCAACAGCATCGGCACTTTACCGATGTCCTCGACCTCCACCTCCAGCATCGGCGTTGCACCAAAAAACTCAGCGGTTATCGCCCTGCCCGGAGGTAATTCACCACCCGATTTCTCCAGAGTCACCGTGCGCCGGTGATAATCGACCGTCACGCGAAACCGGTTCAGCGCGTTGAAGCCGAGTATTCCCCCAAACCGACTGCCGCCGATAAGCCGTATCAGCCCCAGGTCGGTTACTGCTACCTGCACATCTCGCAACGTGACGCTGCCCATCTGCAGGCTCGCCAGCCTGGTCACCGAAGCTTGACCCTGTCCGCTCGCGCCTAGCACGTTCATGCTTTCGCCCGGCGGCAGGCGCAGTGCCTCCGCAACCGGCTGGTCCACTACCGTGATTCCTGCTCCGGTGTCCAGCATCATCAGGTATTCGCGCCCATTCAGCGTCACCGGCACGAATATCTCGCGCTGGGAGAACCGAACCGGCAGGGTAACGGGCAACCCGGCAGGCGGGGGCAGAGAAGCAGGCGTTTTGATTTTCGATAGCAGAATGTCGGCCGGCAGAGGTTCACTGCGCTCCCAGCGTATCGTCTGCGTGTGGCGTTCGTCTTCGTATATCTTCAGCCCCTCGGGCAAGCGGATACCACCCTGCTCTTTCCAGCCGGTGGGTATCACCACGAACTGGGTCGGTCGGCGGCGCAGGTCATCGCTTCCGTGGTAACCCCACGCGATCAGGTTGCCGTCAGAGTCACAGTAGATATCCCAGGGAATGCCCTTGTGTGCAACCACTTTCAGCCACCGTGCCTGCCGCCCATCGGGTAAGGTACAGTTGCCACAGTCTATCACGCCCAGATTGCCGCTTGCTCCCTGTAGCAACACCCTGCGCAAGCGCAGCAGAGAAAGCCGTGCGGACTGCTGCACGCTGCTTGCCTCAAGGGGCAGAACCAGCCCATGCTGTCTGCGCCAGCCGACGCCAGTGCGTGCATCGTATGCACTCTCGCTATCCACACCGCCTACATGCAGGAGGGCGTGGAACCTGTCGCCGTCCTCCATCAGCGTGATGGTGCCCGAATTGCTCATCGGGTAGAACACCTGCACCGTGCCCTGCATGCGCAACACTGGCGATGCCGGAACAGCCAGGCTCGACGCCGCTCTTTGCAGAAGCGTTTGGGGCGATTGCGCGAGTGCGGCTATCGCCGTGGACAGCAGCCACAGGGCGGTGACCGCTACCATAGGAGAGAAGCGTATCAGGCGCGCGCCCGCGCCGTTTCTAATTTCAACTGACCACATGCGGCGGAAATGTCGTGTCCTTTCTCCACACGTTGTGTCACGGCGATGCCCGCCTCCTCCAGCACCCTGCGGAATCGAGCCACACGCGACGGTTCGGGACGGGTAAAGCCTTCGGGCGTATCCACCTGATTGAACGGTATCAGGTTCACGTTACACACCAGACCTTTCACCAGCTGCGCCAGGGCCTGCGCGTGGTGCGGCTCGTCGTTCACGCCGCGAAGCAACAGATACTCAAAGGTGACTTTGCGCCCCGTTACTTCTGTGTAATGTCGGGCGGCGTCGATCAGCTCCCGCACCTTCCACTTCCGCCCGACGGGCATGATGCTCTTCCGCAGCTCGTCATCCGGCGCGTGCAACGAGATAGCGAGCGTTATCTGCAGACGATGCTGGGCCAGCTCGTAAATGGCGGGTACAACGCCGACTGTGGAGACGGTGATGTGCCTTTGCGAAATGCC
>JAPWUZ010000332.1 GCA_028275265.1 Armatimonadota bacterium
GGAGGCGAACGATGGCTTATTTGCCCAAAGCGCTACAGCGTCCCGACCGGTATCGCGTTACCGTCGACGAGTACGTTCACTACCAGCGTCACGGCTACCTAAAAGTAGAGAAGCTGCTCTCGGAAAGCGATATACACCGCCTGTTGGACTGGGCAGAGCAACGGCGTCAACCGCCGGCCGTCGCCACACAGTCCGAGCGTGCTGCGCTGGAAGAGGTGTTCAAAACGCAGACGCGCGTGCACCAGCTGCACCGAATTGACGCTACTGCCGAATGGGGGCTGCTGCATCCGCGTGTCATTGACGTGCTGGAAGCCCTTATTGGTCCCGACGTGCTTGCGCTGCAAACGATGCTTTTTTATAACCCGCCGGGCATGGGCGGACAGGGCTGGCACCAAGACTCCTACTATATCACTACCTACCCGGATACTCTCATCGGAGCATGGATGGCGCTGGATCCCGCCGACGAGCAGAACGGATGCCTGTGGGTGATCCCAGGTTCCCATTGTGAACCGGTATACCCTCCAACGACCCCCTACGGACTCATCCATGCCGAAGGCGCGTTCCAGGACCTGTTTGAAGTGGAAAACGTCAGCCATCTGGACGACGAAGTCAACACCCTTACCCGCGTCGTGCGCAAATATCCCGACCCCATACCCGTGCCGATGGAGCCGGGCGACGTGCTGTTCTTCCATGGACACATCTTGCACCGCTCCTATCCGAACCGCACCACCGACCGCTTCCGCCGCGCGTTTGTGTGTCACTATTGCAACGCGCGTTCGTGGGTTCCTTGGAATCACGGCGAACCATACGAAGGAGATTGCGCCAACTACCAGCACATTCTGGCACGGGGCAGCACACACCTGCCGTTTGCCTCTCCGCCGTTCGGCACGCCGGTGTACCTGTATCAACCGGCAGACACCCAAGCGCCGCCTCCCCGCATGATGGGCATGGAAGACGGCACGATGGAGAGTGTGCAAACGGCGTCAGACAGGGTATAATACTCGCGGAGGTATGCTGACGATGGCGATGGAACTGCCGCCCTTTCCCCGAGCAGAGGGCGACCCAATTGTGAAGTATCCAGACCCTATCCTGCGCCAGGTGGCAGAGCCGGTCAAACGCATTACCCCGGAGATACGCCAGCTGGCTTCGTTCATGCGTAAGGCGATGCTGGACGCCAACGGCATCGGTCTCGCCGCGCCGCAGGTGGGAGTCTCTATCCGGCTTCTTCTTTACACCGACTTCGCCAATGAGGACAATCCGCAGATACACGCCCTGATTAATCCCGTTATCCTCAAGATGGCGGGCGAGCAGCTGGAACCGCCCGAAGGATGCCTTTCGCTGCCCGGCTTGATGGGCAATGTACGCCGCGCGCAAACCATCTGGGTGAAGGCGACCAACCTACAAGGCAAGACCATTAAGTTCAAGGCAGAAGGTCTTACCGCACGGGTCATTCAGCATGAGTTAGACCATCTGGACGGAATCCTGTTTATCGACCGCGCAGACCCTGCTACCCTCCGCTGGGCAACCGAAGAGGAAGAACACAAAGAGAAGGAAGCGGTCGCTGTCGGCAAATGATGCGACGGGTGCTCTTTTTCGGGACGAGCGAGTTTGCCGTTCCGACTTTGCTTGCTTTGCACGACGCAGGCTATGAGCTGCCGGTAGTGGTCACACAGCCCGACCGTCCCACCGGCAGACACCTGCGCCTGCAGCCCACCCCCGTGCGCCGTGCTGCCGAAGAACAAGGGCTGACGGTATGGACACCGGAGAAGGTACGCCGGAAAGAGTTCATCGAGCAGGCGCGCGCCCTTGCGCCGGATGTGATTGTGGTCGCCGCGTTCGGGCAGATACTGCCCGAAGCACTGCTGAAGATTCCATCGAGTGGCTGGGCGATCAACGTTCACGCATCGCTCCTCCCCAAATACCGTGGCGCTGCCCCTATCCAGCACGCTATCCTGAACGGTGAAACCGAAACCGGCGTCACCATCATGCAGATGGAACCGACGCTGGACACAGGACCCATCCTTGCTCAGCGCGCCTGTCCCATCCTGCCCGAAGACGACGCCGGCACGATCGAGCACAAACTCGCGCAATTGGGGGCGGATTTGTTGATAGAAACCCTGCGCGCGCTGGAGCGAGGCACGGTGATACCGCAGCCGCAGGAACACTCCCTTGCCACCTATGCTCCACCCATCACCCGCGAAGATAGCTTCATCCGCTGGGACGAGACAGCATGCCGCATCTGGTGTCGGGTGCGTGCGATGTCTCCCAAGCCGGGCGCGGGTTTCTTCTATAACGGGAGATGGGTGAAGGTGTGGAAGTGCGTTCCTGCCACAGAAACCACGCACCAGTCGCCCGGTTCAGTGCTGCGGGCGGAAAGACAGTCGCTGTTCATCGCCTGTGGAGAGGGCACGGTGTTGCAGCTGCTGGAAGTGCAGCCCGAAAGCCGTCCGCGAATGAGCGCGGGCGACTGGGCACGGGGTGCGAGGCTGTCGGGTAACCTTACATCGCCCACACCCACTTGAGCGCGATGCGCTCCGTGAATCGCTCCGCGTTCGGGTCGCCGATGATGATGTAAAGGTCCTGCCCCACCCCTCCTGCACTGCGGTAGGCGAGGTACCAGTTCACATTGCCGTCTTGCTGTACCAGCCGTGCGCTTAACGCCCGTAATTCATCGAACTCCCAGCCGACGGTGAGGATATACTGGTCGCGGTTTTCATCAAAGCGCAGGATGGAGCCGTTCAGCCCTACATCCAGTTTTCCGAAAAGCCGACGCGTGATGCCGAAACCGATGAAGCGAATATCCCTGTCCGAACGCTGCCCGAACTCGTAACGGATGTTCCACTGA
>JAPWUZ010000333.1 GCA_028275265.1 Armatimonadota bacterium
TGTGGGGCATATATAGTCTCGTGGCATGCTTTCATCTGCATCAGGGGCGCTTCGTTTACTGGATTGGCGCAGTAGCGGTCACAGCAGTTGCGCTGGCTACCTGGTTCTCCAGTTGGTGGCGCTCCGTGGGGATGTTTTGGGGTTTTGCCTACAAGATCGTCCAATGGTTGCCTCAAGAGACCAGAATCTCGAGACTGCCCAATGAGTGGTTACAAGCGCTCATCTCTAAACTGTCGTTTGCCCTCGACAGTGAGGTCATGGCATTATTGCTCACCTTCCGTGTGGTGCATACAGCGGGAGTGGTGCTTCTCCTGCTGTTCATGACCGCTGCTTTGACCCTCGTGGCGGCAGTAACGGGGCGCGGGTACGCCGAATCGATAGCGCTGGGCTGGCGCCGTCACGGAACGTGGTTGGTGGGCGTGTTGATGGCGCTGTATGCCTTCTCGGTGCTGCACACCGCGCAGGTGGAGCGGTATGCTACACAGGAACTACGCCTGTTCTTTCAAAACGAGATGCGCTACCTCGAGCAGATGCTGGAGCGAACAGATGCGAATCCGCCCTGGAGTGTTCGATAAATGCGCCAGACGCCCTCTGGGAGGGCAACGCTCCTGCCGAGCTGTAAATCCCTCCCTCCGCGGCTTATTGGGTGTTTTCTTGCCGATGTTTTGCCAGTCTCAGCGCGTTCAGCGTGACCAGCAATGACACGCCCGTATCTCCCATCACCGCGAGCCAGAGCGGCAGGTACCCCGGCGCAGCGATGAACAGCAACAGCAGTTTCGTGCCGATGGCAAAGGCGATGTTTTGGCGGATAATGCTCACGGTCGCGCGGCTCAGCTGTATCAGATACGGCAGAAGACGCAAATCATCGTTCATCAGAGCGATATCCGCTGCCTCCATTGCCGCGTCGCTGCCAGCGGCACCCATTGCGATTCCCACCGTCGCCACCTTCAGCGCAGGGGCGTCGTTGATGCCATCGCCAATCATGGCTACCGCTCCGAACCGCTTGCGCAACTCGTGCACCGCCTGCACCTTCTCTTCGGGCAACAGCGGGGCACGCACTTCGTCCAACCCCAAGTCGCGGGCAATCCTCCTCGCGATAGGTGCCTTATCACCGCTGAGCATCACGTGGTAGCCTATGCCCATCCTGCGCAGCTCGCGCACCACCTCAGCGGCTTCGGTACGGCGTGTGTCTTCGAAAAGGATGCGCCCTGCCGTTTTCCCGTCTATCTGCACCCATACCTGAGTCGCCTCCTCTTCCTCTGCACCGGGAAGCAGGGGCATATCCTGAACGAGGTGCGTACAGGCAAACTCGGCGTTGCCAACCCGGCACAGCTTGCCGTCTATCACACCCTGCACGCCCTTGCCGGGAACCACCCTGCTATCGCGCACCGGTGGCAACGATAAACCGCGCCGGCTGGCTTCTTCGCGCACAGCCTCCGCCAGTGGGTGGGTGGATGCCGACTCGACGGCGGCAGCTATCGCCAGAATCTGCTCCGGCGGGGCGTTGTCCAGGCACTGTACCTCGCGTACGCGCATCTTGCCGGTGGTCAGTGTGCCGGTCTTATCGTAGACCATCGCGCGCACCTGTGCCATCGCCTCTACAAAAATGCCGCCTTTGATCAAAACACCGAGGCGTGAAGCGGTTCCCAGTGCGGCGACCAGTGCCACCGGTGTGGAGATGACCAGGGCACAGGGGCACGCGACAAGCAACAGGCTCAGGCTGCGGAAGAACCAGCGATCAAAGTCGCCCCAGACAAGGGGAGGGATCGTGGAAAGTAACACCGCCAGTGCAATAACGACCGGGGTATATACCCGGGCGAAGCGGTCTACCAAATGATGAAGCGGGGCTTTGTGTTCCTGCGCTTCCTCTACCAGATGGATAAGCCGCGCAAGAGTGGTGTTCTCATAGGTACGAGTCACGCGAACATCCACCATGCCGGTCTGGTTCAGTGTGCCAGCAAACACCGTGTCCCCCGGAGACTTGGGCACCGGACGGCTTTCGCCCGTAATCATGGACTGGTCCACATCGGAGTAGCCCTCCACGATTTCGCCGTCCAGAGGGAAGCGCTCCCCGGCGCGTACCCGGATGCGTTCATCCTGTTGCACGAGGTCAGCGGGGACGGTGTGCGTACCCTCCGGCGTCACGACGGTAGCGGTTTCCGGCGCGGAGTCCATGAGCTGGCGGATAGCGCGACGGGTGCGTTCGGTGGTAAGGTGTTCCAGCAGGTTTCCGATAGCGAACAAACAGACCACCGTCGTGGCTTCCGCCCATTCCTGCAAACCTATCGCGCCGAGCACGGCGATACTCATCAGCACGTTGGTGTCCAGCATACGCTGGCGCACTGCTCTCCATGCGGCGATGAAGGTAGGCACTCCGGCAAGCGCAATCGCTGTGAGATAAAGGGGAACGAACATCCAGGCGGAAACCTGCTGATTCTGCAAGATGAACGCCACAATGCCAAGCAATGACGCGAGTACAACCTTTCCCGTCCGGAGCTGCCTACCTTCGGCGCGGCTATGCGCCTGGTGCGGCAAAAGCCGATATCCAGCCTGCCGTGCCGCCTCGTGCAGGACGCTTTCGTCCACCTCAGGCAAAGTCCACACCTGTAATGTGCCGGTGTGAAAAACGGCTCTTGCCTCCCGTACGCCAGGCACACGGCGCATCGCGTGCTCCAAGCCTATCGCGCAATCCGCGCAGTCCATCTCCCTCACGCGGAAGGTTTTCCTTTGTAGGCTGCTCGATTGCCGGGGGTTGTTGTCAGCCATCGGCTATCGCTCCAGAGCGTGTTTCAAACCCTCTGCGATCAGATGGTGAACATGCACGTCGTCCAGC
>JAPWUZ010000044.1 GCA_028275265.1 Armatimonadota bacterium
CAGCAAGGCGACGTTTAATGGAAAGAATAACCCGCTGTTTGGTTTGCACGTCCATCGCCTCCTCAGTTACTACGAGAACGTCCCAGTCGCTTTGCTCTCCAGCGTCGCCCCTAGCGCGGCTGCCGAATAGAATCACGTCCATCAGCTGGTGCCCCGCCCGCTTGATCTCCTCTGTGACAATGCCTTTTATCTGCTGAACCTCGTCCTGCATGATGCTATCTCCTCTCATCGTCGCTGACGGAAGGTTTCGGCAGCCAATACAGCAACCGCGTGACTAGCAGGCAACGGCGGGGCGTTCGGTTGTGTAGGAATGCGCACCCAGGCATCCGCCATCTCGCGCAGGTGCTGGCTCAAACCGCGTTTCTCTCCGCCCACCATCCACGCCACCGAGCCGCGCAAATCGGTCTCATACAGTGACATCGTACCCTCTTCCAACGCCGCCAGCAGGCGCACGCCACGCCGTTTCAGATCCTGCAGGGCGGGACGCAGGCTCTCCGGCACCGAGATGGACAGCCGTTCGAACGCCCCTGCTGAAGAGCGCAGCACGGTCGGCTCGTCTTTCAACCACTCCTTGCGGTCACACAACACCCATCCTGCCCCGAACGCCTCCGCTACCCGCAGGGCATAGCCCATGTTGTAGGCGTCCTCGAAGCCCGCCAGCACGAAAATCAGCACAGGTTCGCGCTGCCGGTCTACCCATGCCAGCATCTCCTCGATGGGCTGATACTCTCTTTCAGAACACAAGGCAATCACCCCCCCATGCGCCGTATCACCTGCCAGCTGAGCCAGCAAATCCGTACGCACCACCTGCACCGGCACTTCCCTGTCCAGAGCGAGTTCAATAAGCCTTTCCAGCCGCTTCAGGTCGGAGTGCGGGCTGAGCAGAAGGCGGTATACGGCGCGCCGTCCGCAGGACAGTATCGCCTCCGCTGAAACCCTTCCCTCAAACGCTATCTCACTCATAGATTGCCATGCCGCATGACATGCAGGATGTTTGCCCGTCGTCCCTCGATATCGAAACACTCGTACTGATTCTGGCGCATCACGCGCGTGGCGATTGCCATCGCCTCACGCTCGCTGATGTTCTTCTCCCGCTCCTCGGCTTGAAGGACACGCAGCAGCCCCTGCCGAGCCTGTGTCGCGTATGCTACCGCCGCCCAGGGTAGACGTGTATCCCCACCGAAAACGAACAGTTTGTTAATCGGGGCGGCGTGCAGAAACCGGCGCAAGAAGTCGCCCGCGCTGTAAGGGTCCATACTCCACGCCCAGCACATATCGACGTAGACGTTCGGGTAACGCTTCGCCAGCGCAACCAGTTCGTCGCTGTACGGGTACGCGATGTGCATCAGCACGAAACGGGTCCGGGGATAAGTTGCCAGCAGCTCCCACAGGTTTCCCGCCGGTATATAGTATACCGGCATTCGCCCCCAGCCAGCGTGGTAACCGGTGTGTATCTTGAAAGGCAGACTGTATTCCGCTGCCAGCTCTGCGCCGTGCGCCCAGCACCAGTCACCCAAACAGAGTTTCTCTTCCGGCGTAACCTGTTCGCCGCGTAAGAGCTTCTGCAATACCGTCTCTGCATCCCCATCCTCGCGCGGAAGCCACCGCAGGGTGCGGTTGTAAGCATGCTGTGCCTTGACCGCGATGGCGAACTTGCCGTATCTGTCGAAGATTGCCTCCATCGCGCGGCGCAGGGAAGGAAGGTCTTTTACCTCAACGTCCGTCTCGCGGCAAAGAGCTTCCACGTCAATGTCCCCCGAGCAAAACGTTGCCCATGAGATATCCTGCAGGAAGAACTCCGGCGCGGAATCATCCGGCAGGCAAGCCCAGCGGAAATCATCCACTTGCACGTGGTCCAGGTTGCCCTCCTCTCGCAGGATTCGCAACCGTTCGCCCGGCTGACGTGCCCGCACACATTCGCGCTGCGCACGCTGTAGCGTCTCGGCGGTTATCTCTTCGATACCATAAGCGAGTCTGGCAATCAGGCGTACCGCCTCGCCATAGCCGGTGTAGCGACAGGCTTCCCACGGCTCACGCACTCCCTCAAAGCGCTCGCGCACATCAGGGTCCGAGGCATCCAGCAGTTTCTTCACCGCCTCGGGCGACGCTCCCGCCACCACGAGGTCGGCGGTCACATAGTTGTCAAACAGTTCCACCAGGACGTCAGGCGGTGTCTGCAGATACTCCTGCTCTTTCCACTGATGCTCATGGGTATCCACCAGCGGTGTGTGCCAGATATGCTCTTTCAAATCGGACATCGCTGCACCTCCTCGTTCAGATGTTCAATTCGACCTCACCGGCAACAAACCTTGCAGGCAATCCATTGCGGGAACGCGAAACGGTACGACATGACGCGCTCAGGCTTCCTGTTCTGGCGGCACCTGTCACCGGTGCTCTGGTTCGGTGTCATATCCTGCACCGTCTTCTGGCGAGTGGTATTTCGGGGTGAAGTGCTTTACTACGGCGATATCCTGCTCTATTTCCACCCTGCCCTCGCCTTTGAACATCACTGGTTAAAGCAGGGCATCCTGCCGTTGTGGAACCCACACACACTCTTCGGACAACCATTTGTGGGCAACCCCCAGGAGTGGCTTTTGTATCCATCCACCCTCCTTATCGCCTGGCTGGGGGCGGAGCGCGGCATTTCGTGGGGCGCGGTGATACATCTGTGGCTGGCAGGGGTTGGGGCGTGGCTGTTCGCCCTGCGACTCGGCTACACTCATCGACAGGCGGTGGCGGCAGGCACACTGTGGATGCTGTGTGGGGCGGTGGTGCTGCGCTCGCAGCATGTGGGTATCCTGCAGACCCTCGCTTGGTATGGTTGGAGCTTCTGGGCAGTCGAAGGGCTGTTGCAGCGTGCAGAAATTGGTCGCGCGATTTGGTTGGCGGTGGT
This sequence comes from Armatimonadota bacterium, assembly GCA_028275265.1. GTDB lineage: Bacteria > Armatimonadota > HRBIN16 > HRBIN16 > HRBIN16 > HRBIN16. The sequence goes on from JAPWUZ010000044.1 coordinate 2,894, forward strand.
GCTGGCGTTGATGTCTCTGGCGGGCAGCCCGCAGATGGCTCACATGCTGATACTGGTGTTGCTGGGGTGGGTGCTTTACCGCTGGCGCACTGTGGCAGACAAAAAGGGCACGCTGTGCTGGGGAGCGACGGCTGCCAGCTTTGCCCTGCTGATTGGAGGCGCACACTGGTTGCCGCTGGCGGAGCTATTGCGGCACACTGACCGCGTTCACCTTGCACTCCGGGACTCAGCAGGCTACACTTTCCATCCAGACCATATACTGCTTTTTCTTGCGCCGAACCTGTATGGGTTCCCCTGGCACGGCAATTACGCAATCACTCTGTTCTACTGGGAGGTCGCGTTCTTCGCTGGCACAATACCGACTATCGTGCTGTTGCTCCGCTGGCGGCGGACCACAGGGAGCACTGAGCGTTTTTGGAAGAGAACCTTTGTGCTGTCCGTATGGATGGCGGCAGGTCCGTACGCTGGTCTGTACGCGGTAGCGTACTACATAGTGCCGGGTATGCAAAGCTTTCGCACCCCCCTGCGCTGGATGACCATCGCCGACTTTGCCCTTTGCCTCTTGGTGGCCGCTGCGTTTGAGCGGATGCGGATGAGCAAACGCTGGTGGTGGCTCCCCGTGTGGATGGCGATAGTTGCGGGTATCTGGCAGATTGCCGGAAGTGGTCTTGCCGTCCAGTTGGCACCTTCGCCGGAAGAGGCAGCAAAAGCGTTAGCGATCGCAGCCACGATTCGGGCTGCGATCTGGCGCGCCGCTGGCATGTGTGCTATAGCAATAGGGATTCTCTCCCTGCAGAACGGCTGGAGGTGGTGGCTGGGCACTGGGGTCACTCTCGCCGAGCTGTTGTGGATTGCCATCCCCGCAAACCCCACCTGCTCGCCTGCGGCGTTCACCGTACCACCTGCCGCGACCGCCTTGCAGCAAAGCGCACAACGCCTGTTTGTGCCCGACAACGTTCCTATCTGGCTACGCTACGTGAACGCCCACGACTACGGCTCCAGTGACCTGCGCACGTTGCGCATGTTTCGGGCAAGCATGTGTTCGAATATCGGCATGGCGCACGGCGTTAGTGAAGCCTCAGGCTATGAACCTGCCCCTCTACGCGAGAGCCTGCGCGTTTTCACCGACCTGCAAATGCGGTGGCGTAATGACCCCACGGCGTTGCAAAGGGTCGGCGTTGAGTCTATTGCGTCGGGCAGCAGCGCAGATGACTGGAGAATCACTCCCGCCCCGAAGCCGGGCAGCCGCGCGTGGATGCTGGGACCGGCGGAACCTGCCAACTTGCAGATGCCAACGCCGCAACGGGTCGTGTTATCGCCCCCGCGCGGTGGTCGGTTGTTGCTGACCGACAGCGCGTATCCCGGCTGGCGGGTGTTCTTGGACGGAAAGCCAGCCGAGTGGCACGTGTATGAGCGAGCTTTTCGGACAGTGGATGTGCCTGATGGCGTAAGGCGCGTCGAATGGCGTTATATGCCCGGCACCTTTCGAGTGGGGTTGTTCCTGACCTGCATCGGTTTGGCTTTGCTGGCGTGGCAGGTCGGCTATGCGCTTTGCAAAAAGGCATTAGACAGGCTATAGCCTCTCTGCGACGACGCTGTTCACGAGTTCTCCGATTCCCTCGATGCGTATCGCTACCTCATCGCCCGGCTGCAGTAACCCCTGCGGCTGACGATATACTCCAACCCCCGCAGGCGTACCGGTGCTGATGATGTCGCCCGGCAGCAGGGTGATCCCCTCCGTAATGTGGGCAATGAGACGGGGTATCGAGAACACCATGTCACCCGTGCTTGCCTGCTGACGTACCTCGCCATTCACACGGGTCTCTATCTGTAGGGCGTGGGGGTCGGGGATTTCATCTGCCGTTACCAGCCAGGGTCCGCACGGCGCAAAGGTATCGCATCCCTTCGCGCGAGACCATTGCCCCTCGGTGCGCTGCAGGTCGCGCGCGCTGACATCGTTCATGATGGTATAACCCGCCACATAGTCCATCGCCTCCTCCTCGAGTACGTTTCGCGCCCGCCTGCCGATGACCACTGCCAGCTCGCCTTCGTAGTCCAGCTCCTTTGTAATGCGCGGGTAGATGATATCCTCCCCATGCGCAATGAGGGCGGATGTCACCTTGACAAACACAATCGGCTTCTGGGGAACGGGCATCCCTGACTCGGCACAGTGGGCACGGTAGTTCGCGCCGATAGCAAGAATCTTCTGCGGACGGGGCACGGGCGGCAGATACTGTATTTCATCCAGCGGACATGCTACTGCCTGCGCCCGCTCGGGGTCTTGCTGCAAAGCCTGCGTATAGGCGCGTACAACTTCTCTCGCGCGTTGCATCCCGTCGCCCCCTTGCTCCAGCAGATGCGCCATGTCTCTTGCCAGCAAGCCTGTTTGCCCGTCCAGCAAAGCCAGCCCGGCGTTCAGGTCCACCACCATAGCGCCGACGACTGCCCCTATTCTCTCCAAGCCATCCCAACGATAACTGATTAGCTTCATCCTGTCCTCCTCAAATCACGGGCTGCACTTTCTCCTGACGCAAATGGCATGTGTCGTTGATGAGAGAAATCCAAATCCAGTCTGTACCGCACTCGATGACGCTGAGTGAAGCGTTATCCAGCCGGATGTGGCGAAAGGTCTCTAACGGGGCATGTAGCGCCACGCAAAGCATTGCCCGCAGGCTGCCCCCGTGTCCCACGATGCACACTGTGCCCTGCTGGTGTTGTTCGCGAATGTGCTGAAGCACTCTGCCCGCACGCTCCACAATTTCATGGGGATACTCCGCGCCGGGCGGACGATAACGCAGCGAGTCCTTGCGGTACTTTTCGAACAAATCCGCCCACTCCCCTGCCTCTATCTCCGCGCGGGTCATACCTTCCCACACACCATACGACATCTCGCGCAAATCAGCATATGGGATGGGCGACAACTCATGGAATCGGGCGATGACCTCCGCTGTTTGCCATGCACGCTGCAGGTCGCTGGAATAGATAGCTTCTAAGGGTTCATGTTGCAACCGACGGGCGATGGATTCTGCTTGTTCAAGTCCCTTGGCGTTGAGTGGAATGTCCGTCTGCCCCTGAAAGCGCATCTGTTGGTTCCACTCGGTCTCGCCGTGCCTGACTAAAAGCAGTCGTAGCGTCATTGTTGGCGAAAGTCGTACGAGAAGTAAACAGCCACCCCCCGCTGTCGAGCGTGTTCGAGAACATCTGGGCTGGTAGTCATATACGTCACGATTATCGGGAACAGGTTGGGGTACACACCCTGCAGCCGACGTACCTTGCGTCGCAAAAACCGGTCTATCTCGTTAGCAGAAAGTTGCGCTTTGCTCTCTCCGACAATGGTGATGGTCTCTCCTTCGCACACACCTTCGCCAAGAATGTTCACCTCCAGATGGTTGCCCTGCCTGTCCACCAAATAATCCCGTTTTAGCCTGCCCTGCACCTCAATACCATAATCTTGCTTTAGCAACCGGGGTAGTGCCAGATAGGCGTCATCCTCTAAGCGGTATCCAAATGCCATCGCTAGCCCACCCAGCTGTTTCCGGATATCCTGCTGATCCAGCTCGAGCCGACGCAGCACCTGAGCATGTTTCTTGGTTGTCTCTACCAATTCACGAACCGCTTGCCGCAGTTCCGCTATCGCCGACGTGTTCTCCTGAACCATCTGCCGCAACTCGGCTATCTCCTGCGAGTGACGCTGCGTCACCTCCACCAATCCCGATACCGTCTGACGCAACTCCGCTATCGCCGATGTGTTCTCCTGAACCATCTGCCGCAACTCGGCTATCTCCTGCGAGTGACGCTGCGTCACCTCCACCAATCCCGATACCGTCTGACGCAACTCCGCTATCGCCGATGTGTTCTCCTGAACCATCTGCCGCAACTCGGCTATCTCCTGCGAGTGACGCTGCGTCACCTCCACCAATCCCGATACCGTCTGACGCAACTCGGCTATCGCCGATGTGTTCTCCTGAACCGCCTTGCTCAATTCCGCGATCGCCAAAGTGTTCTCTCTCGATGCCTGCCGCAGTTCGGCTATCTCATGGGAGTGTTCTTGAGTAACGCGAACCAGCGTCTCGAGCGCCTGCTCAACTCGAGAAAGACGACCCTCTGTGGCTTGTCGCACCGATTGCTCGATTTGTACCAGCGACGTAGCCAACGCCTGTGCCAACTTTTCTGCGGCAGCAGGGTCCATGTTTTCCTTCAGCTTTTCGTAAAGTGACAGCGTGTCGATAACCACTTCTGCCCAAAACCTCCCTGCTTTATTATACCACGCCCTTCGCCCTAGAGACCGTAGCACCCCCAACTACAGACGTTTGAAGGAGAAATCCTTGCGCGAAACGTAACCTATTACCGATGCAAGCAGCATAAACCATGTTTCTGAAGAGCCTCAGCATACTTGGCTTTAAGAGCTTCGCCGACAGGGTGCGTCTCGATTTTGGCGAGGGGATTACGGCTATTGTCGGTCCCAACGGCAGCGGCAAGTCCAACATCGCGGACGCTATCCAGTGGGTGCTGGGAGAGCAAAACGTGCGTACCCTGCGGGCGGAAAACAGCACCGAAGTCATCTTCGCGGGCAGTGCACGGCGCAAGCCGCTGGGCATGGCGGAGGTAAGCCTGACCGTGGACAACAGCGATGGGCAGCTGCCCATCGACTTTGCCGAAGTTACTGTCACCCGCCGTCTGTACCGCTCCGGTGAGAGCGAATACCTCATCAACAAAACCCCCTGTCGCCTGAAGGACATCGTGGAGTTATTTATGGACACGGGTCTGGGGCGCGCCACTTATGCCATCCTGACGCAGAACGAGGTCGATGTGGTACTCTCTGCCAGGCCCGAAGACCGTCGCGCGCTGTTCGAGGAGGCGGCGGGTATCCAGAAATATCGCCACCGCAAACGCGAGGCACTGCGCAAGCTGGAGAACACGGAAGCAAACCTGACCCGGGTGGTGGATATTCTGGCGGAGCTGGAGGCACAACGCGAACCCCTGCGCCAGCAGGCAGAGGTGGCTATCCGCTACCACCAGCTGGTCAGTCGCTTGCGCGAGATCGAGGTCGCCGCACTGTGGGCACAGGTTCTGGAAAGCGAACGCGCTCGCGAGCAAACGCAACAGGAGCAGCAGGTGCTTCACCGTCGCCTGCTGGAAATTAACGCACAGCTGGCAGAGTGCGAAGCGCTATCGCAAAAACTGGGTGAACAGATAGCCGATGCGGAAGCGGAGCTGGATACCCTGCGTGCCCTGCAACAGGCATCGCTGACCGCCTACGAGCGTGCCGAGAGCCGCCGCGCCCTCATCGAGCAGCGCCTGCAAAACAGCAGGGACAACTTGAGACGCCTACAGGAAGAGCTGGTAGAAAACGAACACAGATACGCGGAGATTCAACAGCAGGCACAGCAATGGCAAGAGCGTCGTCTGGAGCTGGAGCAACGTATCCAGGACCTGGAACAACAGCGAGAGGTGGCACGGGAGCGGCTGCGACTGGCAGAGCACGCCCTGCAGCAGGCACAGCAACACTATGTGGAGCGCACGCAGGAGGTGGTGCGGGCACGAGCATATCTGGACGGGTTACGCCTGCGCCGCACGGAAGCCGAACAGACTATTCAGGCGTTGCAAAACCGAATAACTGAAGTCGGGCAAAACCTGCGCGAAGCGGAAGAGCGCGTCAGAGCGGCGCAGGCGCACCGAGACAAAGCGGTTGCCGCGGCAGAGCTGGCTCTACGGGAAGCGCAGAGGTATGAAGCCGAACTCCAGCAGGCACAGGCTGATGTGCAGCGCAAACGGCAGGAGGTGGAAACACGTGCCCGCGAGAACGCCCGCCTGAGCGCACGCCTGCAGGCGTTGCTGGAAAGTGAGGCAGCACAGGAAGGACTTTTTGGCGGAGTGCGGGCAGTGTTGGACGCCGTCTCTCGGGGACAAATGACTGGCACGTACCTTCTGGTCGCAGATGTCCTGCAACCGCTGGAGCCCTATGTTACCGCTATCGAGGTGGCACTGGGCGCCAGCGCACAGGACATCATTACCGCTACCGAAGAAGAAGCGCGTCTTGCCATCGAGTGGTTGAAACAGCACGCACGAGGACGCGCCACGTTCCTGCCCCTGAACCTGCTGCGCCCGTCGGAACCTTCGCCTTCCCTACAGCAGTGTCTCGACGAAGGGCTGGCAATTGGCTTTGCCGGCGATCTGGTGGAGTGCGCGCCGGAGCTGAGGGTTGTGGCTCAGTATTTGCTGGGGCGTGTGCTGGTTGCCCCGGACTTTGACAGCGCGGTGCAGATAGTGCGCCGTTACAGCAGCTGGAGCAAGGTGGTTACTGTGGACGGGGAGCTGTTCCTGCCGGGCGGCGCGATTACAGGCGGTAAAATGTCGGGCAGAGCGACGGGGATTGTCTCTCGCAAGGCAGAGCGGTCGCGGCTGGAGCGCGAACTGCGTGCTGGCGAAGAGGAAGAGCAACGCCTGCGCAAGCAGTTGCAGGAAGCGGAGCAATCCGCTGAAACCGCCAGACACCGCTGGCAGGAAGCGCGAAAAGGGCAGGAACAGGCGCAGCAGCGGGTGATGCAGGTCGAATCCGCTCTGCAAGCCGTCGCGCAGGAGCAAACGCTGCTCCAGCAGCAGATGCATTCGCTGGAGCAAGAACAGACCGAACAGGCAAAAAGGCTTTACGAGCTGGACAACGAGATACTGGAGCTGGAAGAGCGGTTACCCTCCGATACCCGGCAGGTCTTTTCGCCCGAAGAGGTCAGCCGTTACCGCCAGCAGCGCGATGAGGCGGCAGCGCAGCTGCAAGATCTGGAAGTCACACTGGGACGACTGACAGAACAACAGCACGCACTGGAGCACGAACGCGAATCGCTGGCTCAGAGACAGCGTGACCTGCACCAGCAGACGCAGAACCGGCAGGCACGCATTGCGGAGCTGGAGGCGCAAATCGCACAAGATGAAAAGGCTCTGGAACAGACTCTGGAGGAGCTGCAGCGCATCGCCCAGCAGCGTGAGCAGATTGAAAAGGACTTCCTCGCCCAGCGCGAGGTGCGCCAGAACCTGTTGCAACAGAACCTGGAAAACGGCGAGCGATTGAAGGACCTTGCCGCACAACAAAGCGCGCTGGCTCAGCAGGCGCACGAGATGGAGCTCGCACTGGCACGCGTCGAGATGCAGCGAACGCAAGCGGTCACCCGCCTGTGGGAGGAGTATGAGGTGGACGTCTCACAAGAGACGCCTCCAGACCTTTCGCAGTTCACACCTGAAACCGCTTCGGAAATCAATCGCCTGCGACGCGAGATACGGCAGATGGGCAACGTAAACACCGGCGCGGCGGAGGAATACCAGCGGCTGACCGAGCGATACGAGTTTCTGCAGAAGCAACGTACCGACCTCGAAGCGGCGCGAGAGGACATCCTGCAGGCGATACAGGAGATCGACGCCAGCACCCGCGACCTTTTCCTGCAAACCTTTGGCGCGGTGCAGCAGGCGTTTCAGGAGGTATTTACGCGCCTGTTTGGAGGAGGCAAAGCGGAGCTGGAGCTCACCCAGCCGCACAACCTGCTGGAAACGGGCGTGGAAATCCTGGTGCAACCGCCGGGCAAGCGCAGGCAAAACCTCGTCCTGCTGTCAGGCGGGGAGCGCGCGCTGGTGGCGATTGCGCTGATGTTCGCCTTCCTGCAGGTGAAACCCAGCCCCTTCTGCGTGCTGGACGAGGTGGACGCCGCGCTGGACGGCGCGAACGTGGAGAAGTTCGCGGAGATGCTGCGCGATTACGCCCGTCACTCGCAGGTCATCATCATCACGCACAACCCGGTGACGATGGAGTGCGCCGATGTATGGTACGGCGTCACCATGCAGGAACAGGGCGTCTCGCGAGTCATCTCCTACCGCGCGCCCAGAGAGGCGGTCGCTGCCGTGAGCTGAGCGTTATTCGTCCCCCACCATGCCGAAGTTCTCCACCAGCAGACCGAAGTCCCACAAGGTGACCTCTCCGTCGCCATCTAAATCGGCGCGGTGATTGTAGCGTTCCTCTCCTGCCAAGGTGCCAAACGCCTCCACCAGCTGGCCGAAGTCAAACAGCGTCACCTCGTTATCTCCGTCGACGTCGCCTGGTCGCAGGTAAATAGAGATGGGAAGGAACCAGTCCTGCCTCGGTATATCCACTGTTTTGGAGAGAAACGGCGTGCCGGAAACGGTCAGCAACACGTCCGTGTACGGCACCATCACGACAAACTGCGCCCTGCCGATACCAAGCGTGGAAGTTACACTGAGTGGTCCCTCCGCGATCACCTGTCCCGTGCCGCTATCGCGAAGGGTGTAGCGCAGGTCGTCAGGCAGGAGACCTGTCCAGCCGAGCAGGGTCAGCGTACCCGATAACCGCTGGCCACCTGGTAAACCTCGCGCTATCGCCAGCTGCCGCGAACCAATGGCGATATATCTGCTGTCCGGCGAGAAAAGAATGGGCTGTCCACCGTAAGGCGCGTCCCACCTGGCGACGGGATAACCCCAGCGGTTATACAGGTCAGTGCGTCGCTCCTCTTCATTCATCCTGGCAATCAACTGGCCATCCGGCGCGACCGTCACCACGTCCTGCGCCCAGCCGCTGGGGCGTGCCCAACCCGCCACCCATCGCCCTTCACCGGTCAGCAGGTCATACAGATACAGCCGCGTACTGTCCGCTGTCCTCTCGATGACGGCGACCTTGTTCACCGCGTCCAGCAGCTGGAATTCGCTACCCTGCCAGGTATACAGCACCCTGTTCTGCTCGATATCCAGCACGTTGATGGTTTGCGGGATGTAGGTGGAGAACACCAGATAACGTCCGTCAGCGCTGACCGCGAAATCGGCAGCATCCTCCACCATTGTCTGCACCGCCCCATCCGATGCCCGCACTCGAAGAATTGTTGAACCGGCGCTGGCGTAAACCCACGCGGCATCCGCCGTCCATTGCAGGCTGAAGAGCTGGTTCGGCAGTTCGGTGGGGGAAATGCTCAGTACGGGCAGTGCCACACCGCCATCGGTAATGGAGAACAGCCGCAAGCCGTCCTCTGTGTTGTAAACGGCATACCGTGTTCCGTCCTCCGAAATCGCTTCCGTGTCATATGTCGGGTCATGCGGCAGGGCAACATGCGCCTGCAGCCTGCCGTCGGCGGTGGCGTAGAAGTTCAAGCCATACCTGTCGGAAGTAACTATCTGTTCACCGCGCCTGCAGAAGCGCAACACGCGAAAGGATGGAGGCACTGACCAATTACCCAAATCCGCGCCGGTGGCGGTGTCTATCATGCGAATGACCTCTCCAATCACCAGGTACAGGATGCGACTGTCGGGAGAGAAACCTACCGGCACACCCCACATGCCACCGTAATCACCGACTATATCTCCGCTTGCCACCAGCGCGCCATCGGACAGCCGTCTCAGATGCCACACTCCTTCCGCAAACCCTTCTCCGCTCACCGCGAGGTATTTGCCGTCGTTGCTGACGGTTATCGACATGTTACCAACAGCCCCGAATGGCGCACGCCACAGTACCGTCCCATCCGCGACCCGATACACGGTGATGTTCTCACCCGCAACGATTAACAGCGAGCCGTCCGGGGATAGCGCGATTTCGCCCGGCTCTTCGACGGGCAAGCGCTTCACCACCCTGCCATCGGCAGTGCGGCAGATGACGATGTCGAGCAACTGCATGTAAGCAAGAATGGCTCGGTAGGCGAAGAAGCGACCATCCGCCGACAATGCGGCAGCTGCGATGGCTCCCTCGTCTTGGCTGATGGTCTTCAGCAATTTGGGCGGCATCGTGCTCCACAGCTGAACCTGCAGTGGATAGTGCACCAGCAGCCACCTGCCGTCGCGGGAAGCACACAGGCGATACGGGCGAGTGTTGGCCTGCAGCTGGTAGATGCGCCGAAGGCTGGGAAACTCATACAGGTCAACCATCCTGTCGTTTTGCACGGCGAACAGGCGATTCCCGAGGAAGGCCGACCGCCACCCCGCAAAGCTGGCAACAGCCTTTTGCTGCCCTACATCCCACAGCACGGTACTGGGGTAGGCAGAGGTTAACATCCATCTCCCATCGGACGAAAAAGTAACGTCGGCTGTGTAGACCGTCGAACGCAAAAGCCACTGGATATCCGGTTTCGCGGGTACAGGGCTACGGCTTTCCAGCAGGATGACAGTAGCGCATAGAAGAGGCAGCAGATACTTTACCCTTCGAGAGTGTTCACAACGCACCGCCCATCCCTCCTTTC
>JAPWUZ010000335.1 GCA_028275265.1 Armatimonadota bacterium
CAGGTGAAGCAATTGGCGGGCGCGATAGGTTATGTAGAGCTCAACTATGCGCGCCAGAATAACCTGACTTTTGCAGCAATCCAGAACGCCTCCGGCAAGTTTGTGCTGCCCAATCAGGAGACCGGTACTGCCGCTACCCGCGCCGCCTTAGAGCGACTCCAGCAGGACATCCGTAGCAGTGCGGTGAACATGCCTGGCGAAAACGCCTATCCGATTACCGGCTTCGTGTACGTCTTGCTGGACAAACAGCCTAAGGATACGGCAAAGTCGGCAGAGATGAAGAAGTTCTTCGAGTGGGTACTGAAGGACGGGCAGAAGATAGCAGGGGAACTGGATTACGTGCCTCTCGCCGACGAAGTGGTTCAAATGTCCTTGCAGAAGCTCGCCGAGGTGCCATAACCGAATGAGCGAACCGGCGACCGATGCGGCTGCAAACGCCAGCGTACGTAGGCAAAGCAGGAGCACCGCATTCTGGTCTGACCGTCTTTTCAGGACGGTGGTCGTCGCATCAGCATCGGTGCTGGGCCTGCTTCTGCTGTTCTTCGCCTACGAGCTGTGGCGATCCTCGACGTTGAGTATTCGTACCTTTGGATGGCGGTTCTGGGTGTCACGCGATTGGGACCCAGTGCGCGAACAGTTTGGGGCTTTACCCTTCATCTGGGGGACGCTGGTGACTTCCGTCGCCGCGTTGATGATCGCCGTACCGCTCAGCCTCGGGACCGCCATCTTCATTGCGGAAGTCGCTCCCCGCTGGCTGCGACAGCCTGTGTCGTTCGTCGTGGAACTGCTGGCAGCCATTCCTTCCGTGGTGTACGGCTTGTGGGGAGTGTTCGTGATGGTTCCCTGGCTGCGCGAGCACGTGCAGGTTCCGCTGGAGCAACGCTTCGGGCATATCCCGCTGTTTCAAGGTCCCGCGGTAGGTGTCAGCATGATGGCGGCTATTCTGGTGCTCTCGGTCATGATTATCCCCTACATCACCGCTGTGTCGCGCGAGGTGATACTGGCGGTGCCGCAGTCACAGCGTGAAGCATCGTACGGTCTGGGTGCCACCAAGTGGGAAACCATCCGGCGGGTGGTATTACGCCATGCACGGGTGGGTATTCTGGGGGCCATTACCCTCGGCTATGGACGCGCTGTCGGCGAGACGATGGCGGTGACGATGGTTATCGGCAATCGCCCCGAAATCTCGTTGTCCCTGCTGCAACCGGGTCACACGATGGCTAGCGTCATTGCCAACGAGTTCACCGAAGCGACGTCGCCCCTGTATCTGTCATCGCTAACGGAGATAGGCTTACTGCTGTTCTTAATCACCCTGCTGATTAACGCACTGGCTCGCCTGCTGATATGGCGCGTGTCCAGAGGGGAGGTGCAGTACTGATGCGTATCTCCGAGATGCATGAGCTGTGGCGCAGGTTCATCAACGCAGTATCGCTAACCCTCACAGGTGTGTGCACGGTCGTTGTGATGGCACCGGTGTTTATCATCCTTGCCTACCTGCTGATGAACGGCGTTCGTTCGCTCAATCTCGAGTTCCTCACCAGCCTGCCCAAGTCGCCGGGTGAGCCGGGCGGTGGCATGGCAAACGCTATCATGGGCAGCTTCTATATGGTTGGGCTCGGTCTCATCCTCGCGCTGCCGGTAGGAGTGGGCGCAGGAGTGTATCTGGCGGAGTTCGGGCGGACGCGCTATGCGCAGGTCGTGCGTTTCATGGCGGATGTGCTTAACGGGGTGCCCAGCATCGTCATCGGTGTATCGGTGTGGGCTTTGCTGGTAGTGCCCATGCGTTCATTTTCTGCGCTGGCTGGCGGAGTAGCGCTGTCGTTCATCATGATACCAATGATTGCCCGCACGACCGAAGAGATGGTACGCGCTGTGCCCAACGCTCTGCGGGAAGCATCGCTGGGTCTGGGCGCCACCTATGCCCGCACGATGTGGAGCGTGGTCTTGCCCGCAGCGCGGGGGGGCATTGTCACGGGGGTAATGCTGGCTCTGGCGCGCGCGTTCGGGGAAGCCGCTCCCCTGCTCTTCACTGCGCTGGGCAACCGCTTCTGGAACTTCTATCTGGACCGCCCCATGGCGAACCTGCCCACCCAGATATACGAGTACGCTAAGTCACCTTATGTAGACTGGCACCGTCAGGCGTGGGCGGCTGCGCTGATGCTGATTATTGTGGTGCTGGTGTTGAATGTCATCGCGCGGACGTCTACCCGTGAGCGCTTTCGTGCCCTGAGGTAACGCCGATGAAGGAAGGTATTTCTGCCCCTGCTGTCCAACCTGACCTCTTGATGCGGGAGGATGCATCTATGGCAACCGTTGTGTTTCCACGGCGTGAGGAAGTGACCGCACCGCCGCAACCCAAAATCAGTACGCGTAACCTGAATGTTTACTACGGCGACTTTCATGCGATAAAGGATGTCAACCTGGATATCCTGCCGAATCAAATCACGGCACTGATCGGCCCATCGGGTTGCGGAAAGTCCACCTTCTTGCGCTGCCTCAACCGGATGAACGACCTGATAGAGGGCGCGCGCGTGGAAGGCTCGGTAATGCTGGATGGACAGGATGTCAATGACCCGCGTACGGATGTGGTCGCTCTTCGACGGCGTGTGGGCATGGTGTTCCAGCGACCAAACCCCTTCCCCATGTCCATTTATGATAACGTGGCGTACGGCCCTCGCATACATGGCATTCGCCGTCGCAGTGTCCTCAATGAGATCGTCGAGCGAAGTCTCAGGCAGGCGGCGCTGTGGGATGAGGTCAAAGACAAACTCCGGCAGTCCGCGCTGGCACTGTCTGGTGGACAAC
>JAPWUZ010000045.1 GCA_028275265.1 Armatimonadota bacterium
CGCCTGCCGATTTGCGCTTTCTGGATAGCCGCTTCGTCCAGGATGTCAAAATCTATCTGGTGTTGCAGCAGCCAACGGCACAGATTCACAAAGCCGTCGTCTATTTCGTTCAGTCGGCGGCTGGGATGGGGTTGATACATCGAGAGGGTGGTGGGATAGAAATTCGCCTGCACACCGGCGACAGGATACAAAACCGCCACGTCGCACTCATGCTGCGCCTCGCGCAGGAGCAGGCTCAGTCGCCCTACGTAGGCGTTGTACGCGGCGTAGTCGGTACGCCGTTGTTCTGTGTTGTTTGGGTGTGTCGCGCCGTAAGGGTCGGGATAGTATGAGGTGATGGTGTTGATGCCCAGCAGATATTGCAAACTCGCGGTGGCTTTCATCTGCGCCAGCGTTGCTCGTCTGCCACTCATCTGCTCGGCGAAGTCTGAGGTCTCGCTCATGGTTGCGGTGCGCCCCATCAGATGCGCTGCTGAGGATATCAGTTTGGGCACCAGAAAGCCGTTACCCGTCGCCAGCGCAAGGGGGTCTGAGGACAATATATCGATGCCCGGGATGTCCATCCGTCGCAGGCAGGTGCAGAGGTCGCCATAGTACATCACGTGCCAGAGCAGTTTCTCTTCCGCCAGCAGGTGCCCGCTGGAGGCGATACCATGCTTGCGGCACCATTGTTGAATCTGTCCCAGATAACGTTCCGCCACCAGCTGCGCCACCACTTCGTAGAAGTCACACCGCACACCCCTGTGGCTGCCTGTATCGGTATACAGGCTCTCCAGATGGGGCATCAGGTCGTAGCCCTTCCGCCGTTTGAATTGTTCGGGCAGGTCCTCCACCCAAGGCAGGGCGGGCAGAGCGTCGGCGGGCGGACGGATATAGGTGGTCATCAGCGAAGGCTCGTCGGTGAAGATGGCATGTATTCGCTTGCCCAGATTGGGAATGCGACGGGCGTACGCCTCATGGGTAACCTCAATGAAGATGCGCGTCGCCATGGGATGGAGCAGGTTCACGTAGCGCCGCTTCTTGTACACGTTCTCGGTGCAGTGCGTGCCCTCGTACATGCGCTGTACTTCGTAGCGTGGCTTGCCGTCCGCACCTGCTTTGCGCACCAGACCAATTGCCTCCAGGTCGGGGTTGCGCTCCAGCACCAGTCCACCAGCTGCGCCGCTGGGATAACCCTCTTCATCGTAAAGCCACAGATGCAGTCCCAGCTCCTCCGCCACCTTCAGCCCTGTGAGGAAAATGCGCCATTGTTCCTCGCTACGCATGTAGTCTTTAAAGCTGACGTTGCACACCAGCCCGCCGATACCCGTTGCCTTGAGCCATTCCAATCGCTGGCGAAGGGATGCTTCATCTGTGCCAAAGCTGTCGAAATTGTGAATAATCTGCAGCGTGCGGTATCGATCGGACGGGTTCCGAAACTGCTCGTGCAGGGTGCTTGCTTGCATGGGATTCATGGCTTGTCTCTCCTGCTCTGGCTGTGGGCTTTTCCCCGTACTTCGCGATGGATGCAGGAGTAACCTTCTCTGGTCTCATCACCGGCGAGGAAACAGGAGAACGCTTCTGAAACGACTAATCCACTGGGTGGATGGGAACAGTGGTTCAGGGTGTGGACAACCAAATAGATTCCGAACGGCGTGCCGACCGCAAGGCATGGGCGCTCATCCTTGCCGTCGTGCTGTTTACGCTACTGCCTTACCTCTTCGGGGCGTGGCTGTCGTTAGGGCGAAAGTACTTCTGGATAAACCATAACATTGACGACAATTGCGTGTATCTGGCATGGATACGGCAGGCCTGGGAAGGGCACTTCTTGTTTGAGAACCGCTTCACTACCGACCCTCAACCGCGCCTTTCCACAAACCTCTTCTTTTGGGCAATCGGCACCATAGCCCGCTGGACGGGGTTGCCCGTACTGTTTCTGTTCCACGCAGCACGGATGGCGCTGGGCATCGTCTGGTTATGGACGCTGTGGCTGTTGTACAAACGGCTTCTGCCGAACGGTGCACGCATGCCTGCGCTGTGGCTCGCGTGCGTCTCGGCAGGGCTGGGGTGGCTGTTCTGGCGAGATGCGGGCATTGACGCGCCCATCGACACGTGGCAGGTGGAGGCGTTTACCTTCCTGTCGCTTTACCTGAACCCCTTGTTCGTGGTGGGTACGCTTTTGATGACCGCCTGTATCTACAACCTCTGGCGGGCGGTGCAGGAGAGGAGATGGGTTTACACGGTACGGGCGGGAATCTGGGCACTGTTGGTTGGGAACATCCACTCTTACGATGTGATACAGGTGGCGGGGGCGTGGCTGGCGTTCCTGGTGGTCAGCAGCTTTGTTCAAAGGCGCTTTGACCGGCAACGGTGGCTGATGGGGCTGACCGCGGGGGCAATCGGTTTGCCAACGGTTGCCTATCAGTACTGGCTGTACCGCGTGGACCCCATCTTCCGCCACCGTGCGGATGTGCCTACATCTGCGCCTCCGTTGTGGCACGTGTTGGCAGGCTACGCACCTCTGCTGATTCTGGCTGTAGCTGCCGTGTGGGTGACCGTGCGCGAGCGACGGCACCGCGAGGAGCCTTTTCTGCTGCTTTTCTGCTGGGCAGTAGTGGGCATCGGCTTGCAGTATCTACCCAGAATCTTCTCCGCGGCGGGTATCCATCTGCCTATGAACTTCGAGCGCAAGATGGTGATGGGTGCCCATCTGCCGTTGTGCGCACTGGCGGGATGGGGGCTGTGGTTGCTGGTGCGCCATCTGCCTGCCCGACGTGCCTTGCTTGTGACTGCGCTGGTCATCGCGCTGACTACCCCCAGCAACGTGCGCTGGCTGATTCGCGATGCCCACAACCTCATCCGCAACATGGCGAACACCGGTATGCACCGCGCGTATATGGAGCCGGAGGAATGGGAAGCCATCCAGTGGTTGGCGCGGAACACCAACCCGGAGGAGGCGGTGCTGACGTTCCCCTCGTTCGGAGTATTCGTTCCACCGTTTGCGGGCAATCGGGTGTACGTCGGGCACTGGGGTGAGACACCGCAGTTTGCCGAGCGACTGCGCGAGACTCTGCGCTTTCTGGATGCCCGCCGAAGCGATGAAGAGCGCTACGAGCTGCTGCGCCGCGCGAGAGTTAAGTACATCGTGGCATTCACGCCGGAATTGCAAGGCTGGTTCGGGGTTCCCCTGCGCGATTTTGTCGCCCAGCCGCTTCGGGGTACGGAAGTGGTCTTCCAGAATCGGCTGATAGTGATACTGAAGGTTCTCTGAATCGTCTGGAAGACCTTCCTGTTACTGCCAGAACTGATAGGTGGGCACATCGTAGAGGATACCCACGATGTTGGCGATACTGCCCACCACGAACTGCCCCAGTATCAGCCCGAAGAAGAAGGGCAGGGAACGGCGGTACAGCCTCAGCCCGCCATACCGCAAGAGAAACACTTTGACCAGCCAGGCGATAAACAGGGGCATCCACACCAGATTCATCTCCCAGCTGCCGCTGACCGCAAAGCCCAGCGGATGGAAGGGCCACCACGTGAACCGCGTGCGCATGAACTGCAGGAAAAAGGAAATCAACAAGCCGACGCCAATAGCCAGCGTGGCGGTGATGTTGGCATCGGTGGGCATCTGTAGCCATGTGCTGAGGCGGGTGTAGGACTCGCCTCCGAAGGAGGCACGTGACTTGCTCACTGCACCGTAATCGTAGTTCAGGTGAAGCATCGCCCAGAAAGCCGCCAGCGAGCCGATAATACCTGCAAGTATCATTCCCCAGTACCAGCCCCGCAGGTTAGAACGAGTCTGCTCTGCCAGTTTGAATGCTTCCAGCTGGTGTGGCATCGGGTGGCTGCGGTAGGCGCGGTTTATGGTGTAAAGCAGAGACATGGCGGTTAAATCGGAGTGGCTGAACTGCCGTGTGCCGAACACTTCGGGCAGGATGGAATCGGGACCGGTGAAGTGCAGGTCATGCACTGGCGTGCCGAACTCCGCCCTCATGCGTGTGATGGCGATGGCAAGCACGAAGTAAATGGCAAAGAAGGCAATCCCCAGTCCCCAGCTCATGCCCAGCAGCTTGCCGAAGTACACCAGAATCGCCATGCCCGCGAGAATACCCAGCACCGCCCAGCGGTAGCGAATGGGTTCGTCGGAGTCGTCGATCGTAGAGGGCAACCCTGCGGCGCGCCTCAGCACCTCGCGCAGGTAGTCACGGCTCAGCCAAATGCTGAACAGGAAGAACATCAGGTATGCTCCAAAGCACTGGTTGTTATCATAGGGGAAGCGCGGGTCCCGGTCCCATGCCATCGCCACCGAAAGCACCCGTTCCATCTTCCACACGATGTAGAAAAACCAGCAGGAGAAGAGGAAATCCACCGGCAGCAACATACCAAATCCTATCATAAACGGATACCACGAAACGGGCGTCCAGCCGATAGCGTTCCACGGCTTTTGAGTCACCAGCGGACCCAGGTCAAAATAGCTCAAATCTCCCATGCCCGGGCTGAGCACGCGCGGCACTGATGGAGCCCATAGGTGCAGGATGTTGAGCGTATCGGCGGTGCCTGCCAGCAAGAAAGCGAACCAGAACAGCCGGTTGCGAAGAACGGAAGGTACACGCCCCTGGTCCACTCCTTCCGTGATGACCAGAGGCAGAGCGATGACGGGATAGGTGAGACGTTCACGGTGCGTCCATTGCTTGCGCAGTAACACGTTGATACACAGCATCACGAACAGGGAGACGCACAGGAACAGGCTCCACATCAGCACGGGTATCGCCCAGCCGAGGATATACTGCGCGCGGTAGAAGGTGTCGTTGCCCTGGAAGTAGCCGGTGTACACCTTCGGGTCGGAGACCATCAACCACTTGGGCAGATACTGGAAGAACAGCTCCTGCCAGCGGTTGGAGGAGTCGGCGAAGCGGAAAGGCCAGGCGAGGGTGGGGGTAAGCACCTGCACCATGTCGTGACCGCACAGTGCAGAGCCCAACGCCAGCATCATATAGACCGCCATCAGTTCCGCCTGCGTGAGAGCCCAGCGTGGGCGAATGCGTGCCACCAGCAGGTTCAGCATCGCCAGCACAAGGATGATGAAGATGACATTGAAAAACAGGGAGATGGTGGTGGGGTGCGCGGAGTAGCGGATAATTTCCATCTGCACCACCCAGTACGCGTTGAGCGGAACCAGCACCGTGCCCAGCAGCAGGGAACGCCACGTCACCGCCCGTGCTGTCCACTGGTGCGCAGCCTGCCGCTCCTGTTCCTTTATCCTGAGTTTATCTGCCGTATCCGCGACTGCCAATTGCAACTTTCCTCGTGCTGTGTGTATTCTTCTCCCCCCGCGGCGTGAAATCCTTCGGCAGGAGGTGTGCCGTTCCATCGCGAAAACCCCTGTGGATAATTGACCGCAGGAGAGGGACCATGCGTGTTGGCGTGGATTACTACCCCGAACACTGGGACGAGAGCCGTTGGGAGACCGATGCCCGGCTGATGCGAGAGGCGGGTATCAGCGTGGTACGACTGGCGGAGTTCTCGTGGTGCAAACTGGAGCCTGAGGAGGGCAAGTACGACTTCAGCTGGCTGGACCGTGCGCTGGAGGTGCTGCACCGCGAAGGTATTCAGGCGATTCTGGGTACGCCAACGGCGACCCCGCCTGCGTGGCTGCATCAGCGTTACGATATCTACCCCCGCGATGCCAGGCGATACCCTCTGGGCTTCGGCACGCGATTGCAACGATGTCTGAATCACCCGGTGATGCGCCGCTACTCCCGCCTGATCACGGAGGCGATGGTCAGCCACTACGCCGGTCATCCGGCGGTCATCGGCTGGCAGACCGATAACGAGTTCGAAGCCAACCTCTGTTATTGCGATGTTTGCGCCGACCTGTTCCGGCAGTGGCTGCAGCGCAAGTACGGCTCGCTACAGGCATTGAACAAGGCATGGGGCACCATCTTCTGGAGCCAAGAATATACCAACTGGAGCCAGATTCCCCTGCCGTGGGTGGCGCGATGCGGACAATCGCATAACCCATCCCTGTGGCTGGACTACCGGCGCTTCGCCTCCGAGTCCACCGTCAGCTTCCAGCGTGAGCAGGTGGAGATTATCCGTCGTCTCGCCCCCCATCACTTTGTCACCCACAACCTCATGGGCTTGCACGATAGTTTAGATTACTTCGCGCTGGCACAGGACCTGGACTTCGTGTCGTGGGATAACTATCCCGGCGGTAACTGGAAGGAGGCGGGACATGCCGACCTGGCGCACGACGTGATGCGCGGTATCAAACAGAAGAACTTCTGGGTGATGGAGGAGCAGAGCGGTATCCCCGGCTGGGAGTACATCGGACGCAGACCCGCGCTGGGGCAGATACGCGCGTGGGCATGGCAGGCGGTGGCGCACGGCGCGGACGCCGTGGTCTTCTTCCGCTGGCGGTCGTGCCTGTACGGCACCGAGCAATACTGGCATGGCATCTTGAACCACGACGGCATGCCACGGCGGCGATACCGCGAAGTGGCACGCTTCGGTGAAGAGATGAACCGCCTGAGCGCAGAGCTGGACGGCACGACGCTGCGCCATCAGGTGGCGATTCTCAGCTCTTATGAGCAAAACTGGGCGTTGCAGATTCAGCCGCAGGTCAACGGCTTAGGCTGGTGGGAGCAGGTGCGCCGCTTTTATTACTCCTTCCGCCGACTGGGCGCAGGGGTAGACATCATACCGATCGACGCCGACCTGAGCCAGTATCGGGTCATCGTACTTCCCAGCTGGTACATCCTGACCGAACGGGATGCCCAGCGGCTATCAGAATATGTGCGTCAGGGAGGAACGCTGATACTGAATCCGCGTACGGGTGTGAAGAACGAGCGCAACGTCTGCCGTACGGAGCCTTTACCATCCCTGCTGCGCGAGGTGGCTGGCGTGGAGATAGATGATTACGACCCGCTGGGTACGGACGAGAACCGCATCCGACTGCGCACGGGTGAGGAGTTCACCGTATCGGTGTGGGCGGACGCGCTGATTCTTCAGGGAGCGGAAGAGGTAGCTGTGTATGCCCATTCTATCTTTGCGGGTGAACCAGCCATCGCACGCCATCGCTACGGCAGGGGAACGGTGTACACTTTGGGCACATACGGCGAGCCTGCGCTGTATGACACCTTGCTGGGACGGGTGCTGGATGAGGCGGGCGTGGAGACGATGCCGGGCGTGCCTGATGGCGTGGATGCCTGCTGGCGCGAGAAGGAAGGAGCGCGTTATCTGTTTCTGGTGAACCTGCGCGGCGAGGAGCGAAGCGTGCCTGTTCCCGGATGCGTAACAGTGTTGCTGGGTGCCTCACCGCAGGGGGGGATGGTGAACCTTGCCCCGTATGAGGTTGGGATTTACCGTTGCAGTTAGTTGAGGAGATGGATTGCGACATGCTTCAAGGCAAAGTGGCGCTGGTCACGGGTGCATCGCGCGGTATCGGGCGAGCGTGCGCTGTTGCCCTGGCGGAGTGGGGTGCGGTAGTTGCTGTGAACTATCGCCAGAACGAGCGCGAAGCCCTGCAAACGCTCTCTGCCCTTCAGGGGGATGGGCACTTCCTGTTGCAGGGAGACGTCGCCGACCCGGAGGTGTGCCGGAATCTGGTGGAGCAGACCGTGAAACAGGCAGGTCGGCTGGACATTCTGGTGAACAACGCGGGCATTTACGAGCCGCTTCCCTTTAGCGAGCCTGAGTATATGCACTGGCAACACGCCTGGCGCAGGATGTTTGACGTCAACTTCTTCAGTGCGGTGAACCTGAGCTACCATGCGGTGCGTGCGATGCGGCGGGAGGGAAGCGGCAAAATTATCTTCATTGCCTCAAGGGCGGGCATCCGCGGAGAAGCCAATCACAGCCACTACGCCGCTTCGAAAGGGGCGATGGTGGTGTTGGCACGCAGCATGGCGGTAGAGCTGGCACGTGAGAATATTCAGGTGTATGCCATTGCGCCCGGCTGGGTGGCGACCGACATGGCGGCAGAACCGCTGAAACAGCGTGGCGAGAGCATCGTGGCGCAGATACCGGTAGGGCGCGTGGCAGACCCGATGGACGTAGCCAAGGCGGTTCGGTTTCTCGCCTCGCCCGACGCCGATTACCTGACGGGCATCACTCTGGACGTGAACGGAGGTTCTTACATTCGCTGATGGACATACAGGAACAGGTGAACCGCTTTCGCGACACCATGCAGGCGTTGCGCCAGCAGATTGGGCGTGTGATTGTGGGGCATGAGGAGGTGGTGGAAGGCACGTTACTGTGCATCTTCGCAGGCGGACATGCCCTGCTGGAGGGTGTACCCGGGCTGGGTAAGACCTTGCTGGTGCGCACGCTAGGGCAGGTGCTTTCCCTGCGTTTTTCCCGCATCCAGTTTACCCCCGACCTCATGCCTGCCGACATCACCGGAACGAATCTGCTGGCGGAGGACGAAAGCGGTCGCCGAAGGTTCCAGTTCCAGCCCGGGCCCGTGTTTGCCAACATTGTGTTAGCCGATGAGATTAACCGTGCTACGCCCAAAACGCAGTCCGCCATGCTGGAGGCGATGCAGGAGCACGCGGTGACGGTGGCGGGAGTGCGCTATGAGATGCCAGAGCCGTTTTTCGTTCTCGCCACGCAGAACCCCATTGAGATGGAGGGCACCTACCCCCTGCCCGAAGCCCAGCTGGACCGCTTCATGTTCAAGTTACTGGTACACTCCCCATCGGTAGAACAGTTGAACGCGATTATCGACCGCACCACCAGCGCGGAGATACCACAGGCGGAGGTGGTCGCGGATGCCCAGACCGTGTTATGGATGCAGGGGCTAGCACGGCAGGTTCCACTGGCTGCCCCTGTGCGCGATTTCGCCTCGCAGCTGGTGCATTGGACGCATCCCGATGTGGACGGCGCACCCGACATGGTGAAGCGGTATGTGCGATTCGGTTCCAGCCCGCGCGGGGCGCAGGCACTGGTGCAGACGGCGAAGGTACGTGCGCTGAGCGAAGGTCGCTATAATGTGGCGATAGAGGATATCGAGGCGGTCGCCTATCCGTCGCTGAGGCATCGCATCTTACTGAACTTCGAAGCAGAGGCACAAGGCATCGCGCCAGAGCAGGTGATTGACGCGGTGCTGGAACATGTGCGCGCCCGCACGGAGGTGCGCCTGCCGCTCAGGTGACGTCGGGTAAACCCACCGTAGGGGTACTCCTTGTGGTAGTGTGGCAAATCGGGGTAGACACGGGGGTCTGCACCTACCGTATCGGTATGAAACGGGGCAAAAGGTTCACATGCGGCGGCGTGTGCCATACATTACCCTGATTGTGTGCCTGCTGATGTTAGGCGGCTACGCGCTGCAGCAGGCGGACAGGAGCGCGGAGCTGGGGCAACTGGTACCCCAGCGTTTCCATGTCTGGTCGCTACTCACCACGTGTTTCCTGCATGCGAGCCCGGCGCATCTGCTGGGCAATCTGCTGTGGCTGTTCCTCTTCGGCAGCATGGTGGAGATGGCGGTTCGTCGCTACGAATATGCGCTCGTGGTGTTGCTGGGGGGGATTGTGGCCTCGACGGTGCAAACGATGGTGGTTTTGGTCTCCGAGCCGCAGCGAGCCGAGTCGCCGATTATGGGTGCGTCGGGCATGGTGGCAGCGGTCATCGGCGCGTTTGCGGTGCGGTTCTTTGCGCTGGACGTCCGGATAGGCAAGGTGTCCATCCCCAGCCTGTGGATTATCTTGCTCTGGTTGATACCGCAGCTGGTGGGAGCCGTACGCACGCTGGTAGAAGGTGGGCTGGGCACGGTGGGCTACTGGGGACACCTCGGCGGGTTCATTACGGGACTGATACTGGCGCTTGCGCTGCGCATGACACGGGCGGGGGCGCGCAGCTATCTTCAGCAGCAGCTGGTGCAGGCGCAGTCGTGTGGCGATGTGCTGGAATCCCTGCGTATCGCGGAAGCATGGTGCCAGATGGAGCCGGACTCGATACAGGCGCACCTGACCGCAGCGCGCATGGCACTGGCTGCAGGCGATGAGGCTCTGAGCCTGAAGCACTACCATCAATCGCTTGCGCTGTGTGAGGTGCGCAACGACACGAAAACGGGAGTGGACATCTTTGTGGAGAGCCGTCAGCATTTGCCTGCTTTCCCTTTACCGCGCGAGATGTGCTTGCGCTGGTCGCTGCGTGCGGCGCAGTTCGGGTATTCCCAGGAGGCACTGGAGGCATTGCAGCAGATTGCCGAGTCCGCTGTCGGTACTCCCGAAGGCGAGAATGCGCTGCTGCAATCGGCGCGGATCACCCTTCACCAGCTGCAACAGCCCGACCGTGCGGTCGCCTTGCTGGAACGTTTTCTCCAGCAATATCCGCACAGCGCGTTGACCGCTTATGCCCTTGACCTGCTGCGCCATGCACGAGAGGCTGAGAGGAAGTGAAAGCGGGGGCGTCAGGTCAGAAACTGATATATCGGCACGTCGAACACCTTTCCGATCAGTGCCCAGCCCGCCTGCGTAACGATGTCGCCCAGCGTAACCCCCACGAAGAAGGGCAAACTGCGCCGGTAACCTTTGCTCCCACCAAACCGTTGTACCAGCACCTTTGCCGTCCACGCAATCAGAAATGGCAGGAAGAAGGCGTTCATGGTGATAGTGTTCGCCATGACGTAGCCCACCGGATGGAGGGGAAAGCTGTTCAGGCGCATCCGCAAACCGGCAAGCATCAGGGTAAACCCTCCCCCGATACACGCCGCCAGCACACCGTTTTTGTCCCACGCCACGCGGTTGCTGGCGAGCGAGTGCATCTGCTGCATCCCGTACTGCACTTTCCACATCGCGTAGGCGTTGCTCTTGGCGGTCGCCGCGCCGAGCGCGTAGAAGTTGGTCAGACTGCTCCACCATCCCACCGCCAGCGCAGTCGCCGTGCCAATAGCCACCCATGCCAGCACCGTCCGCCACCGCAACCCCACCGAGTCGGCAATTTTGAGCCCCTCCATCAGATACGGCAGCGACTGCGCGCGGATGTCTACATGCACCAGATCAAAGTATCCCCCCGCGACGATGGCTCTGTCTGACAGGTTCTGTGTGCCCAGCACGGCGTTCGCCACACGGTGAGGCGTCCATGTGGCGGGAGCAAAGGTCCATTGTCCACCCGCTTCGGCGCGGATGCGAGCCCCGCTCAGCACATACGCCACGTACACGCCGATAATCATCAGCGCGAACAGCGGCGGAATGCCGGTGAGCATCATCATGAGCGCGCACATCACAATGCATCCCAGCGCCAGCAGACCCAGCACACGCACGGTGAGCACCTCGTCGGGCGTCAGCTGCCGTAACAGGCTTTTCCAGTGTAACCGCGCCCCCCAGCCCACCATCATCGCAAAGGCAATCCATGCACCCGCCGCCTGCTCCTCTTTGTAGGGGAAGCGTGCCGCCGCCGTGTCGCCCACCTCCAGCCCAAATGCCGCGCCCACCACGTACAGCAGGCGCGTGACCAGCCAGAAGAACCAACAGCTGAAGCTGATACTGCTCGGCACGAAGTACGCCAGCCCAATCGCCATCGGGTAAAAGCCCAGCGGAAAGTCGGGAAAGGCGTTCCACGGGGGCGACTGGAAGATGGGCAGTTTGATGTAACTGGCTTTCAGCTGCACCGCAGGGATGGTGGGATACCAGTCGTGCAGTGCCAGCAGGCTCTGCATCACCGCCGGAATGGCGAACCCCAACCAGAAGAGCGGGCGTCGCAGCAGGTCGTCCTGCGGGTCGGTCAGCTGCAGAGGCAGTACGGTAATGGGGAAGGTGAGCCGTTCCTGCCGAATCCAGATGCGGTGCAGCACCGCCGCCAGCCCAATCCAGATGCCGGTCAACAGCATCAGGTACAGGCTCCAGAAGAGGATGGGCACCGTCCACGCCTGCCAGGGCACCTCGCTCTGCCCTCGATACAGCGCGTCGATCGCCTTTGCATCGTGCAGGATGGGCAGGTGGGAAAGCAAGGGCAGATAGCGGCTCCACTGCGGTTGCGTCTGGGA
Source organism: Armatimonadota bacterium (assembly GCA_028275265.1). GTDB lineage: Bacteria > Armatimonadota > HRBIN16 > HRBIN16 > HRBIN16 > HRBIN16. Next base: position 11,966 of record JAPWUZ010000045.1, read on the forward strand.
GAAATAGGGGAAAAATCCCATGCCGGGCATCAGGAAGCGCAAGCCACCGAAGCCGATGATGGGGATGGTGCAGGTCAGCACGATGTAGCCCATCAGCAGCTCCTCGCGGCGGAACGGTAACCACCGTCGCAGCAACCGCACGAACAGCAGGTACAGCGCGGTGGGCATCATCAGCGAGTAGCAGATAAGGTAGATGCTGCGGGCAATCTCGCTGTCCGCCACCCACCACACCATCACCGCCTGCGTCAGCAAGATGAGCAGTGCCAGACGCGGACGGATGCCTGCCGCGGAATCTCTCAAATCACCCTCCCCGGTCTCCTTGTACCACCGTTCTTCGTTTGCACATGAATCGTGCCCACATCCACCGTCGGTGCACCGACTTTCACTGCCACCGGCAAACCCTCCACCTGTGCGGCGCCAGGCACCGGCGGTAACCGCTGTGCCTCTACGCGCAACAGCAGGACGTACTCCCCATAGGGTAAGCCGCCAAACTCAAAGCGTCCTGACGAATCGGTTGCCACGACACCCGCCACCACGCGCCAGTCGAACGGTCGCGCCACCAGCACTGCATCCTGCCTGCCCGCACGTGTTCGTGTAAACGGCAACGAGTCCTCGCGCGCCATCACTCCAATGCGCACGCCCTCGACGGGCCGTTCGTTCCACATCACCCTGCCCACAATCCTGCACGTTGACGCGATCTCCTTCCGCTGTTCAGTGGGGATTTGTCCGCGCTCGTACCACTGCTGTGCCTTCTCGGCATCGCCGAATCGGGCATACAGGTCTCCCATGATTCGGCAGGCGTCTTGCGATTGACGAAACGGACGTGCTCGCGCATCCAGCCAGTCCAGGTACCGTTTCGCTTCGGGCGTTACCGCACAGCGGGAAAGGGTCTCCACCATGAGCTGCGCGAACTGCAGGCGTGGCGCGTTCTCGAGGCAGAGCCGGTCTACCTCCAGACTGCGCACCGGGTCCCAATCGATGGAACGCACATCGTGCAGGTGCACCAGCAGCGGTCGCGCCAGGGTGGTCTGGTATCGCCGCTCGCGCAGGTATTGCTCCACTTTGTAGGTCACACCGGGCTCGTTCGGAAAGCCCACAATGGTCTGAAAGGGAATACG
>JAPWUZ010000336.1 GCA_028275265.1 Armatimonadota bacterium
CGGCACGATTGCGGGTTGTGCGGCGCAAGGCTGTCGCATGAACAAAAGCAGGCTCCACCCGCGAAGTTATCAACTCTTGCTGGGGGTGGGGGCTTAGCTTGATGCGTATGGGGGCGTTTCGTTCTCCCCCCTTCCCTCTCAGGGAAGGGGGCTGGGGGGTTAGGTTTCCACCGCGAGGTTGTCCTTTCGCCCCCTGTTTGTGTTATCATGAAACCATCCCGCAATAACCGGAGGCAAAAGGATGAGCCATAAACACGACCTGGTCGCTCCGCCGGACATCGTACGGCGAGATTTCGCGGAGATGGATGCGGAGGAGACGCTGCGTTGCAGCTGGGACGTGGAAGAGCTGCTGCTGATGCAGGCAATCGAGGGGCATGCCCACGAAGGACACGGCGCGTTTCATGGCAAACGCTACCCGAACACCACCATTGACCATATCGCCCGCGCCCTGCGCCGCGACCCGCACGCCATCCGCGCCGCCCGACAGGCGCTGATCGACGACATCCGACGCTATGCCGAGCGCGTGGTACAGGGTGAGCGTCCCGAGCTGGTGGACGAAGAGGGAACCCCTCTGCTGACCATCAGCACCCTGCGCCACCTGCACGTTGCGCCGGAGGATGTATTGCGTGGGTTGTTTCTGGGAGGGTTTCGCGATGACCCCGACGTGCGCAAAGAGGTGGAACAACGCACCGGTTGGACCATCGGAGGCGGTCGTGGATACCTGGTCAACATGCAGGTGATGGAACAGATGGGACTGGACGGATATCGTCTGGCGAAAGAGGCGCACGAAGACGATCTGGACGAGTTTCGCGCCAGAGGGCTCATCGTTGGGGCAGAACATGCACACGACCCGCAGGTGCAGTATATGTATATCCGCCACCGCGTGGGACCCGGTGCGTCTGACGACGCCGCGATGGTAATGGCAGGCAAAGTGTGGAACCTCGGGGTGGCGGTCGGGGTGTTTCTGGCGGACGCGGTGGATACACTGGAGAAATACGTGCTGGAGTACGGCGATAAAGACCGCGAGATCGCCGAGTTCATCTGGCAGAACTTTAAAGACCTGCAGATGGACTGGGAGGATGTTTACCGCTTGACCTTTTTGGCGGCGGTGCCGGTGGAACGGCGCGACGAAGTACCCGATAGCAGTCTGCGACACCTGCTGCGTGTCGACCGACGGCATGACCAGTGCGCGCTGGAAAGCCACCTGCTCTACATCCAGCATCGCCCGTACGCCCCGATGGTGCTGGCGCACGAGGGCATCCCCAACCGCAAGTTCTACGCTTACGTGGAGGAACGATTGGCAACGGCACATGAGTATGGCTTCTGAACCGCTGCTGCGTGTGGAGGGATTGACGGTCGCTTTCGGTCAACAGCCGCCGGTGGTGCGTGGGGTGAGTTTTGAGGTCATGCCCGGCGAGACGGTGGGCATTGTGGGCGAAAGCGGTTCCGGGAAAACCATGACCGCGCTCTCTATCATGCACCTGCTGCCACCCGGAGGACGCATCGTCGGGGGCAGTATCCTGTTCGACGGGATGCCCCTGCACCGGTTCACAGAGGCGCAGATGCGTCAGGTGCGCGGCGGCGACATCGCCATGATATTCCAGGACCCCTTTACCTGCCTGAACCCCGTCATGCGCATCGGCGAGCAGGTAGCGGAGGCGGCGCGCCTGCACCGCGACCGCGCAGAGGGAGAACCCAATGAACTCGCACTGCAGATGCTCCGCGCCGTGCACCTGCCCGACCCTGAGCGCATCGCCCGCCGCCACCCGCACGAGCTCTCCGGTGGACAACGGCAGCGCGTGATGATTGCGATGGCGTTCATCTGTCATCCGCGCCTGCTGATTGCCGATGAACCGAGCACCGCACTGGACGTCACCGTGCAGCTGCAGATACTCCACCTGATGCGCGAGATGCAGCAGCAACAGGGCACGGCGGTGTTGCTGATTACGCACGATATCGGCGTGGTGGCGTATACCTGCGACCGCGTGCTGGTGATGCATCGGGGTGAAATCGTGGAGTCGGGAACCGTCTACGAGGTGCTGGAGCAACCGCGTCATCCCTATACCCGACAACTGCTGGAGGCTGTGGTATGAGCGCAGTGCCGCTGGTGCAGATGCATGGGGTGAAGGTGCACTTTCCCCTGACGCGCGGGGAGGTGGTGCGTGCGGTAGATGGAGTAGACCTGACCATACAGCCAGGAGAGGCAGTGGGACTGGTCGGTGAAAGCGGCAGCGGCAAGAGCACGCTGGCACGCGCGCTGCTGCATCTGCTGCCGCTGACGGCGGGCGAGATATGGTTTGACGGCAAGCCGTTGCACCGCCTGACGGAGCGCGAGCTGCGCCCCCTGCGCCGCGAGATGCAGATGGTGTTTCAGGACCCGATGGCGTCGCTGAATCCCCGAATGCGCATCGTCGACATCCTCGCCGAACCGTTGCTGGTACATGGTATCGCGCGTGGCAGGCAAGCACAGCACGAAGCGGCACGGTTGCTGGAGCGGGTTGGTCTGCCGCAGGAATATCTGAAACGCTACCCCCACGAGTTTTCAGGTGGTCAACGCCAGCGCATCTGCATCGCCCGCGCCATCGCCACACAGCCGCGCCTGCTGGTTGCCGACGAGCCGACCTCCGCGTTAGACCTCTCCATCCGTGCTCAGATACACGCCCTGCTGCGCCAGCTGCAGCAGGAGATGAACATGGCGATTCTGTTTGTGACGCACGACCTGCACGCGGTGCGCCAGGTCTGCTCGCGGGTGATGGTGATGTATCTGGGTAGAATTGTCGAGATGGCGC
>JAPWUZ010000337.1 GCA_028275265.1 Armatimonadota bacterium
CGACTCAGACCTGTTCTACCGATACTGTGCGAGCACTCGGCTGCTGGCGCAACAGGTATCTTCGCTAAAGCCGAAAAAGGCAGCCGCTTTTCACCTGCAGCTCCAGAGGCCTGTTCTTTGTCCGTACCCCCATGTCACCCACCACGTTCGTGGAAGGTGGAGCGGGACCGCAACAGTTCCGGTCGACGTAGAGGGTCTGGACTCTACCATGGCAGGCAGGTCTGGCACACGAAGCTGCAACAGGCGGACTCGCGCGGTGTGCCAAAGCAAATGGTCACGATAGTGAAAGAGGGTTTTCTTCATCAGAGAGTGATGCAGGGCTATGGCACGCCGCCAGGCAAGCCCGAGAACTTCTATTACTTCGTCACCCGCACGAAGCTGCGCTTGCCTGCGCGGCGTGTTGTGAAAACCTACACGCAGTGGCAGGGCAAACCGCTGCTCCACATGGTGGAAGGCTGGGAAGAGAACCGTTTTACCCGCCTGGAGTTTAGCGGATACACCCTTAAAGAGGTCAGCAAGGAGCTGTTCCGCCTTGAGGAGAAACCGAATCGGGACGCTGCGCACGAGGCGCGCGCTCGCTTTAAAACGATTCGCCCGCCATACGAGGAACCGCCTCCAGAGGCTTTTCTGAAAGACCCGGGCGAGCGAGAAGGGCTTAAGCGGGTGCGGGACGATCCTGAATCGCAGACGTATCACGCGGTGTTCGAGCACTTTCAGTTTGAGCAAACCTTTGTGCTGGCACTGATGGAAAACGTCCTGCTCTGGCAGCACGGTTATGCACTACTCCCATAAGTGAGGAGGCGACCGATGCACACTCTGAGATGGATTGCACTGCTGGTCTGTATCATTGCCGGTTTCTCCCGTGCCGGCGCAGCGCAGCAGGGGGACCCGCTGCACGACTACCGGCTAACGCAGTTCAGCACCGACGCGCGGCTGCGCCAGCCGGTCACCTGCACCGCTCTGGGAACGCCTCTTGCCGAACTGCTCAAACGCCTCTCCGGGCAAACGGGCGTCTCTTTGCTCGCCAGCCAGCGGGTAGCACAGTGGCGAACGGTGGTGCGTGTGGAGAACCTGCCTCTGGCGGAGCTGATGGCATCGCTTGCCGCTGCGTTTGACCTGAGCTGGCGCGTGTTGCCCGGCAAAGAGGGGCAACCTCTCGCCTACGAAATCTACCAGACTCCGGCTCAGGCACAGCGCGAGCGCGAGTCATTCGAACGGCAAGTGCAGATTCTTGAGCGCGTGCTGCCTCAGGCGCTCGCCGAGGCGCAACGGCGCGTCGAGCAGGGCGAAACAGGAGCGGACCTTTTCCCGCCTGCCGACAGAAAGGATGACCTTGTGCAACAGTACGCAAGTTCCTTCGTCACCCTGCCCAAACTGCGTGCGGCGGCCATGCTGTTAACCCCGCAGGTCATTCGTCGGCTGGTGCAGGGCGAGGACGTTTACTTCAGTGGCGACCGACTCAGCCCGCAACAGCAGAACCTGTTCACAGCAGATTCTCCCGCGCCGTCAAGCATGTCCCAAGCCGTGCGGGGACAGGTCGCGCTGGTGCGCTGGCAGTATCAACCCTGGTACTCCCAGCTGCAAGTGAGTATCCGATATCGGGCAGGGAACGGCGGCGGGGGCAGCTACGGAACAACTCTCCTGCTTCCCCCCGACCCGCAGAGCAGCTCCCCACGCTGGTATGACACCACCGATATCCGCACCGTGCTGCGCCAGGACGAATTGCGCCGCGCACTGCCCGAGGAGGGCACACCTCCAAAACACCTCACGGTTGCCGAAGCCATCCACCGTCTGTCGGTGATGGTACCCATTAATGCGGTGGCGGAGTACTACCCGCTATCGATGCACTTCATGTACCCTTCCGGTGCAGGACGCAATGCGCAGGAGGTACTGCAAATCATCCTGTCTCCGGCACTTTACGACATCCGACGGGCTGGAAACACCCTGATTTTCGCCGCACGCCGTCGCTACGAGCATCGTCTCTGTGACGTTCCCCCCTCTCAGATTCGGCGGTGGCTGCACGACGGGGAGTGGTTCGGACTGCGCGTGCAGAGCCTGCGCGAGATGTATCAGCTAACTCCCATACAGCGGCGCGCGCTGGGCTTATGGGCAAGCGGGGAATGCAATCGCTTTGGGCGTGAGGGCGACTATCGTGCCGTGGTCTATGCCAACATCTCGGATCTGCTGTATGCGGAGGGGACAGCCGTCGGACTGTGGCGGTTGCTGATGGCGTTGCCTCCGGCGGCGCAGCTGCGGGTGCTTTCCGGACAACCGGTAACTGTCAACGAGTTTGCGCAATGGGGGAACCTGCCGCTGATAGACCTTTCGCCGCCGTTTTTCCCGTTCGCCCTCGCCGATTTGCTACCGCGTGAGGCGGTGCGACTGCAGGCAACGCGCGAAGTGACGCAGCACTGGGCGTGTGATAAGGCACGCTTCGGCTCCATCGACGGTCTTCATGGACTTTGGTTGAGCAAGCCCGGCGAGTCGCTCACCGCATTTCGCCGGCGATTGCGCGAGCAGGAAAAGGTGAACTGCGAGCGTTTCGTGCAGGTAGAGGTAGAAACCATCCGCCTGCGCCTGATAACAAGCAGGTCCGGGCGAGTAGAACCGGAGTTCACCCTCGCCCGGTTCAAGCAGGCGGTGCCTGCCTCCCGCTAACTAAATCATCCGGTAATCCACTTTGCCATGCGCCATCACCTTCACGATGATGAAACCGCGCCCGGGAGGTCGCTCGCCTTCGAAGCGGATTTCTGCCCGCTCATCGGGGTGCAGACGGAAGCCCTGC
>JAPWUZ010000338.1 GCA_028275265.1 Armatimonadota bacterium
TCTGGAAGAAGCCACTTACGGAATGGTTACCGTTGGCGAACGAGGGCAGATAGTGATACCCGCGGAAGCGCGGCGCGAACTGGGCATCGAACCCGGTGACAAGCTCATCATCATGCGTCACCCGATGTATGCGGGCTTCATCGCCTTTAAGATGCAGTCCGTACGGGAGTTTCTGGAGATGTTCCAGCGAGAGGTCGAACGACTGGAAAGCCAGTTTGGACAATCAGGAGGTGATAGCGAGTGAAAGTGTTTCGCTCCTGTGCAGTATGGTTGGTTCTGGTGCTATCGGCAGGTGTGCTGGCGCAGCAGCAACCGTCCGCGCTAACCCTTCAGGACAGCATCCGCATCGCGCTGCAGAACAGCCGCAGCCTGCGCAGCGTGTTACAGGACGAGCGTAAAGCCAATGCCCGTGTGCGCGAAGCAAAAGGCGCGGGACTACCTCAACTGGATGTATCGGCAAACTACCGCCGCCTCGACCGCGTGCCGAAGGCGAAGTTTCCCTCGTTCGACCCGATCACCGGTACCTTCACTTTCAACGAGATCGAGATTCAGCCCATCGATTCCGGCACAGCCACCGTGAGCCTGAGCCAGTTGGTGGATATCAGTGGAGTGGTGCGCACGGCAACGGACGCGGCTTCTCTGTATTCCCGCATTGCTAATCTGGATGTGCAGCGCACGCGCAACGAAGTGGTGTTGCAGGTGAAACAAGCTTTTTATGATGTGTTGCGGGCGCAGGAACTGGTCAAAGTCGCCGAAGAAGCGCTGCAAAACGCAGAGGTGCGACGGAGGCTGGCGCAAGCGGCGGTGGACGCCGGTGTTAGCCCGAAGCTGGATGTGATGCGTGCGGATGCCGCTGTGGCAGCAGCACAACAGGCGGTGATTACAGCACGAAATGCCCTGCAGCTGGCGAAGTCCGCTTTCAACAACGTGCTGGGCAGGCGCGTGGACGAGCCTGTGGAACTGCTTCCCGTTGAAGAGCAGGTGCCCGAGCCAGCCGACTTCAATCAGTATCTGCAGGAAGCGCTTGCCAAACGCCCGGAGATGATTCAGGCGAACCTGGGCATCTCGCTGGCGGAAAAACAGATTACCGCCGCGAAGCGCGACCAGCTGCCCACCGTCGTCGTGCGGGGGCAATGGGACTTCAACTTGAAGACCTCTACCTTCCAGCCTCGTGAGTCCAGCTTTACCACCATTGCCGCCGTGCAGTTTAAGATTTGGGACAGCGGTCAGACACAGGGGCGCGTCGAACAAGCCCGCGCGGATGTGGACAAAGCCAAGATTACCATTGAGAACGTGCGTGAGGGTATCGCGCTGGAGGTACGCAACGCCTACCTGGGTCTGCAGGAAGCGCGGGAAAAGGTGTCGGCGGCAGAAAAGGGGTTGCAGGCGGCGACCGAAAGCCTGCGCGTGGCGCGATTGCGGTACGAGGCGGGCGTTTCGAACCAGCTGGAATTGAGCGATGCGGAGCTTGCCTATACGCAGGCAGAACAGAACCTCGTCAATGCACGATATGACCTGCGCGTGGCGTGGGCACGCCTCGAGAAAGCGATGGGCAGATATGCACAGATGCAGTAGTGAACACCTTTCACACCATTTCGCGCTTCAGCGAAGGAGGGGCATGGCAGTGTACAGGAAAGCGGTTATTTACAGCCTCGCGTTGCTGGTAACGGCAGGGGCGTTGAACGGATGCGGGAGACGCGCTCCCAACCAGATGGCTCAGCAGGCAACAGCTCCTGCAACCGCTGTGACAGTGGTCAGCGCGCGCGAAGGCGACATCCCATTTACCATCTCGGTGACCGGCTCGTTGCAGTCACTGGACGATGTGGTGCTCTCCGCGAAGATACCGGGCAAGATTGCCAGCGTCTTCGTGCGGGAAGGCGATTCGGTGCGAGCCGGACAGGTGGTGGTGCAGCAGGACACGAAAGACCTCGAGGCGCAGTTACGCCAGGCGGAAGCGGCGTTGAAATCGGCGCGGGCCCGGTTGAAGCAGGCACAGACCGCTCTCGAGCTGCAGCCGACGCAGAACGAGACCAGCCTGCGTCAGGCAGAAGCCGCGCTGGAAGCCGCGAAGGCTCGCCTGAGGGCACTGGAGACGGGAGCACGCCGACAGGAGCGCCAGCAGGTAGAGCAACAGGTCGCCTCAGCAAAGGCGAATCTGGAAAACGCTCAGGCGAATCTGGAACGGGTGCGCCGGCTGTATCAGCAGGACGCCGTTTCCAAACAGCAGCTGGATGCCGCACAGACCGCCTACGACATCGCCATGGCGCAGTATCGCACGGCACAGGAGCAGCTGAGCCTGGTGCAGGAAGGTCCGCGCCAGGAAGAGATTGACGCTCAGCGGGCGCTGGTCAAACAGGCGGAAGAGGCAGTGCGTCTGGCTCGTACCGGAGACCTGCAGCTGCGCGTGCGCCAGGATGAAGTCAACGCGGCAAAGGCACTGGTGGCGCAGGCGGAAGCGGGTCTGTTCTACGCCCGCCAGCAGTACGAGAGCGCGTTCATTCGCTCTCCGATTAACGGCACCGTGGCGATGCGTGCCGCCCAACCCGGGCAAATGGCAGGGGCTGGCACGCCACTCTTGCGGATAGTCAACCTGAACGCCATCTTCTTCGAAGCGCGCGTTTCCGAGACGGAGGTACGCTACGTGCGGGTGGGACAGCCAGTTACCGTCACAGTGGATGCCTATCCGGGCAAGACGTTCCGCGGCGTGGTGAGCCGGATCTACCCGGTCGGTTCCGAAGGCTCACGCGACTTCATCGTGCGCGTGGATATGCGCAATGA
>JAPWUZ010000046.1 GCA_028275265.1 Armatimonadota bacterium
GACGACCCGCTAGCGATGAAGCTGGCGGACGTTTGCACCATCCCGGTGAACATCGCAGGATTGCCTGCGCTGGCGATGCCCTGTGGGTTTCAGGACGGACTGCCGATTGGTTTGCAGATTATCGGCAGGCCGTGGGACGAAGAGACCATCCTGCGAGTGGCGTATACCTACGAACAGGCTACCGACTGGCGCCAGCGCAAGCCGCCGCTGTGAGGTAGGAGATGACCATGTTCCTGCGTGTCTGGCTGGACAGGTGGAGGCGGTGGCAGGCAAGGCGATTGCGGCACGGACGCACGCAGGCGTTGTGGAAGCAGGCGAAGGAGCGAGCAGCCAGAATCCTGCGTACCTACCGGGCGTTGTCATCCGACAGGCGCGAATGTCTGCGCGACCTGCCCGACAGCCTGCAGCGATTGCAGGCGGGTATCTATGAACACCTGCTCCAGCAAGACCGCATCCTGATACACCTGCCGCCAGACCGCTGCTTCCAGCGGCTGTGGTTCACCGGACTGGCGTGGTGGTACGAGCATCGCGGAGAGATCGAGCTCGCCATCACTTACCGGCTCACGCTCAAGCAGCTCGAGGAGGCGCGTCGTCAACGCAACCGTGCGTTGCTGGCGGCGCGACAGATTGAAGCGCAAGTGCACCAGTGGCTGGTCGCGCTGGATGTGCTGCATGATAGGGTACTGCTGCTGCACTCGCAACCGCGCGTTGCTCCGGAGCCGCCCGAGGGTCTGCTGGAAGCGTTAACGGCACTCCAGCAGGAGATTTCTCGCTACCAGCAGAGCGTCGAGGAGGTCGAGGAATGGCTCAATCAGCACCAGAGATGAGGTGAACAACCATGACCCTGCGCGAATTCACTAACGCCACCCGCAGGCAGATTCTGGAGGCGCTGCGGCACAAGCAGCCACCGCCTGTCGGGCACTTTAATCAGAAGACCTTCGAAGAGGCAATGCAGATGCGGGAGATGCAGATGAGCAGTGCGCGCTACACCCCGCACAGCGTGATTCTGGAGTTCCTGTTCTGGCATGACAATCCGGGCGCGCCGCTCATTTTGTGCGTGGAGGTGGATACCCCCGAGCCGGTGGTCTTTATGCCTGTGCCGGACTGGGTACAGCAGGATGTGTGGCAGGGCGAGGTGAAAGGCACATTTCGGTTGCGGTCAGAGGCAGAACGACTGATTGAAGCCTTCCGACACCAGGTATTGGAGTGCGAAAACCCGGATTACTTCGAGGAGCGCCCTGCCCCTCGACGAGAATGACGCGAACGCGCAGGAAGAGGTTGGGGCGACCCACCCCAGCCCCCTTAAAGGAATGGGGAGAGTCAGTTCCCCTCTCCTCGCAGGAGAGGGGACAGGGGTGAGGGCAAACACCGAATCCTGAACAAACACGCGACAACAGAGGGACTACTATGCCGAACGTGAGTTACGACCACCGTGCCGTCACCATCGACGGCGAACGGACGCTGCTGCTGAGCGGAGCGATTCACTACCCGCGCAGCACGCCCGGCATGTGGCGGTCGCTGATGGAGCGTAGCAAAGAGGCAGGATTGAACACCATCGAGACCTACGTCTTCTGGAACCTGCACGAACGCCGCCGCGGGGTATACGATTTCTCGGACAGGCTTGACCTGCGCCACTTTCTGGACATCGCGCAGGAGCTGGGGCTGTATGTTATCCTGCGCATCGGTCCGTATATCTGTGCGGAGACCAACTACGGGGGTCTGCCAGCCTGGCTGCGCGATGTGCCCGGCATCCAGATGCGCACCGACAACGAGCCGTTCCTGCGCGAAATGGAGCGTTGGGTGCGCCTGCTGTGCGATTATCTGCGTCCGTACTTTGCGCCACAAGGCGGTCGCATCATCCTTGCACAGATTGAAAACGAGTACGGCAATATCGCGTGGCGCTACGGAGAAGAAGGCGAGCGTTATCTGCAACGCCTGGCGGAGATGACGGAACGCCTGCAGGTGGGCGTGCCGTGGGTGATGTGCAAAGGCGGTGCGCCCGGATTCATCGAAACCATCAACGCCTTCTACGCGCATCGCGAGCTGGACGATTACTTCGCCCGCTATCCCGACAAGCCCGCGCTGTGGACGGAACACTGGCCCGGTTGGTACGACCTGTGGGGATACCCGCACAACCGCCGCACGCCCGAGAACGTGGCTTACGCCGCCGCACGGTTCTTTGCGGCTGGAGGGACGGGCATGAACTACTACATGTGGCACGGCGGTACCAACTTCGACCGCGACGGCAGCTTCCTGCAGACCACCAGCTACGACTACGACGCCCCACTGGACGAATACGGATTGCCCACCACGAAGATGTACCATCTGGCGCGGCTGCATCGCATCCTGCAGGAATACGCCACCGTACTGGTGCAGAGCGAGCGCGCCCAGCCGGAAACGCTATCAGAGGGCGTCCTGGTGTACACTTACCAACACGAAGGGCGGTCGCTGGTTTTCCTGTGCAACGATGACACGGAAAAGACGCTGTCTCTCTCCTACGAGAGGCATCGCTTCCAGCTGCCGCCGCAGTCGGTGACGATTATCGGCGACGGCACACCGCTGATGAACACGGCAACGGTGGAGACGCGCGATGTGGTGGAGCGACGCTTTGAGGTCTGCGACTCCAAACTCGCCCCCTTCCAGTGGTGGGTGGAGCCGCTTCCGGGCGGCGAAGCGATGCCGTTGCACCCCCCCATCCTTTCCGACAAGCCCGTAGAACAGCTGCAGTTCACCCGCGACCAGACCGACTACTGCTGGTATGTCGCCAAACTGATAGTACTGCCGCATCAGGCGGGCAGAGGCGTGCTGGAACTGCAGGGTGTCGCGGACGTGGTGCATCTCTTTCTGGACGGGCAGTTCGTCGCGACCACACAACCGCCCCTGCCAGAGAACCGCAATCTGGACGACCTGGAGACCTTCACACAGCGGCTTGAAATCGAATTGAGCGCAGGTGAGCATACGCTGGCTATCCTGTGCTGCGCCCTCGGGCTGATTAAGGGCGACTGGATGCTGGGCGAGCGTAACATGGTGGACGAACGCAAGGGCTTCTGGGGCAAGCTGCTATGGCGAGGCGAGCCGCTGGAAGCCCCCTGGCGCATCGAAGCGGGGCTGAAAGGCGAGCATTATCGCGTGTATGCCGAAGGCAGTGCACTGGTACGCTGGGAGAGCAGTATCGAGGTGGCGCGTGGGAAGCCGCTGTGCTGGTGGAAAACCACCTTTGAGCGACCCAAGAGCAGCGCGCCGCTGGCTTTAGACCTGACCGGCATGACCAAAGGCATTGCGTGGCTGAACGGGCGATGCATCGGGCGATACTGGCTCGCGCCGGGCACGGGCAAACCAGAGGATTGGCTGTTGCAGGCGGTGTATCAGGAGGGCGAGGGCTTACCCACTCAGCGCTATTACCACCTGCCTGCCGACTGGCTGCTGGAACAGAACGTGCTGGTGCTGTTTGAGGAGGTCGGCGGCGACCCCACTGAGGTGAGATTGTGCCACAGGATATAAGGAGGGACTCGCGATGAACTCTTTTGCCACATCCGTTAGCCGACTGGGATCGCGCTTGACACTGGTGTTCGACCCCTACCATCGTCATGTGCTGCACTCCGCACTGGGGAGATGGATCGACCAGCCCTTAGACCTGACCATCGGGGTGCAAACGGAGGACAGCGCAGTGGTTGCCCTGCCGTTTACCCAGCAGGCGGAGATGTTCGACGCGGTGGAGCAGGAGCTGCGCCTATGCGGCGTGCGCTACACCGCACATTCCGTCAAGTACGGCATCCGCCTGACGCTGCAGGTGACTGCCCCCTTCTACCCGCACGACGTATTGACTTCCACTGCGCCCGTACTCTATTTCACCCTGCGCGTCCAGCCGCAGCATCGTCTCTTCTGGACAAGCACCCAAAATCCCGTGCAGCAGGGCAGGCTGGTGGTGCGTCTGAAACGGGAGGGTCTGCAGTTCACCCCCCTGCCCGACGTACTGGCGATGGAATATGTCGTCTCGCAGGTGGCGGACGACAGGTTCTCCATCAAAGACTTTATCGTCGGGGATACGCCACCGACAGCGCACGAGCGTCTCGTGCCGCTGACAGATGGGGTGTCCATTGAGAAGGACGGACTGTCGCTGCCCTTTGACTTCTCGCGCGGGGAGGCCACCCTGCGCTTCGCGTGGTGCGCCTATGTGGACGCGCCCGTGCTGCAGGTGTTCGGCAAGCCGATGCGCTTCCTTTACACGCGCCACTTTGGCAGTATCGACGAGGTCGTCCGCTTCGCGAGGGAGCAACACGAAACCCTCCTGCGCAAGACGGCATTCGTCGAAAGCCTGATAGACGAAGCCAGCCTGAGCAAATCGCAGCTGGACCTCATCCGCTTCTCGTTCCAGAACTTCCTGCTGAACAGCTGGTGGGTGGTGGACGAGCAAGGCGAAGAGTGGTTCAGCGTATGGGAAGGTTCCTGCTATTTCCATAGCACGGTGGACGTGGAGTACAACAACGGGCTGGTCTACTTCGCCTTCTGGCTGCCTTTGCTGGAGAAGCTGCTGGACGAGTGGGCACGCTTCGAGATGCAGGACGACGTGGGCAGCTATCTCGCACACGACATGGGCACACACGCGCGCGTGGGATCGCAGGCATATCCGCACCCGATGCAGGTGGAAGAGAACGCCAACTACCTGCTGATGCTACACACCTACTGGCGGTGGACGGGCAATCTGGAGCCTGCGCGTCGGCATCATGCGTTGTGCAGGCGGCTGGTCGACTACTTCGAGCGCAGCGATACCACGGGCAACGGCTTCCCGAACAAAGGCGTGGCGAACACTATCGACGATGCCTCCGCAGCGGTGCAGTACGCGCGAGAGCAGGTGTATCTGGCGGTCAAAACGCTGTCGGCGTGCCATGCGGCGGCACAGATCGCAAACGCGCTGGGAGATGCGGAATGGCAGGCACAGTGCGAGCGCATCGTGACCCGCATTCGGGAAACGCTTGACGCACACGCCTGGCTGGGCGACCACTACGCCGTCTGCCTGGAGCGCACCGCTGAAGGCTTGCACGACCCCTGGACGGGCGAGCCCCTGCACGGCGAACTGAGCGGCTGGGATGCCTACTCTATCTACACCGCCAACGGATTGCTTTACCTGCTGATGAGCGGACACACGCCACCCGTAGACCTGTGGCGCATCAAGCAGGACATCGTGAACGCTTATCGGCACGCACTGACCGAGTACGGCTGCACGCACACCAGCGCGGACAAGAGCAACGTGTGGCTTTCTCAGAACCTGTGGCGCGACTACATCGCCGCCTATCTCGACGTCGGCTTGCCCGACAACTCCTCGCGCTACATGGCGATGGAGCAGCTGATGAACACCGCTGGGCTGAATAAGGGGTTTATCGATACCTACTTCACCAACAACCTCTGCTTCTACCCGCGCGGCATCACTTCTATCGGCTACCTGTTTGCGCAGTGTGGTCTGCAGATAGACCGCACGCAGGGGGTGGTGCGCCTGCGTAAGACAGCCCCTTATCCCTGTCGCGTGCCGCTGTTGCCCCTGGCAGATTGGCAAAAAGGCGAGGTGCCGTTCGTGACCTATCACCTTACGGATGCCGGGGTGACTGGCACGCTGGAGGGCGAGAACTTGCTGGGCGGTTTGCGCGTGGAGTGGTATTGAAACCATGCCTGTCAGGAGCCTTCTCCTGACAGGCAATCCCTGTGCCATTGCGATGCCGAAACGGTCTTTACCGTGCGTCTCGCAAAGGCGTGGAAGGTCAATCCCCGCTTCCTGACGAATCCATCGTCTAGTACACCGGTGCGAGGTGTCTCTCGATGCTTACGGTGGTCGCTGTGGCAGCAAACTTGGCTTTTCAGGTATCCTCGGTGCCCTGGGAAGTAGCCACCTGGCAGGAGGAAGGGCGTGGCAATCACCGTGCCATTGTGGAGGTCACGCAGCCTGCCGAAGCGGTGCGCGTGCGTATCCCGTGGCGCCGACGCGACCCATTCCCTGAACGCAAGGCGATTCTGGTCTATGACTCGTCTACCGGCAAACAGATAACCAACGTCGTGTCGATTGACGTACAGCCTGAATACGGAGATGTCGTCTTTCAACCTGCGACGGTACCGGGCAGGTACGAGGTGTATTATTTGCCCTACGACCCGCCCCACTGGGTGTGGGACATGTGGGGAGAGTCCACTAAGGGCAAGTACTTCCCTCCGAAGCCAACGGCAGACCCCGAATGGCTGCGTCGCCATCACCTGACCCCGGAAGAGGTGTCCGGCAGCGCAGGGCGCCAGCTGCCCGAAGCGCGCGTCGTGGCGATACAGGCGCGCAGTGAGTGGGACCGCTTTGACCCGATGGAGGTCATTGCCACGCGCGAAGAGGTGGCATCCCTGCTGGCAAAGTATCCTCAGCGCAGCTACCTGACTTTCCCCGAGGACCGTCGCTTCCCGATACGGATGTTCGAGCATCTGCCGTACCGGTGGGTGGAACGGGGCGCGTCGGAAGAGTTTGCGGGGCAGGCGCAGCCCGGGGAGTTCTATCCCTTCCAGATAGGCATCTTCGCTGCCCGCAAGCCGATTTCTGCACTGCAGGTGCGTTTCAGCGATCTGCGCGGCGAAGGCAACCGGCGCATTCCCGCCTCGGCGATACGCTGCTTCAACCTGCAGGGCACCGACTGGCTGGGACGTCCTGTGAAAAAGCCTTTTGCTCTGGCAGTGGGCAGGGTGCGGGCGTTGTGGATTGGCGTGCAGGTGCCGCCCGATGCTTCCGGCGTCTACACAGGTCGCATCCACCTGAAGCCGGAAGGTCTGGAAGAGACAACGGTCACGCTGCGGCTGGAGGTCTCTGGCGAGAGGCTAGCAGATGCGGGTGACAGCGATGACTGGCGGCTATCGCGTCTGCGCTGGCTGGATTCCACTATCGGGCTGGAAGAGACGGTCGTGCCGCCGTATACGCCGGTGCAGGTCTCGGGCAATCGCGTGCAGATTCTGGGGCGCACTGTGCGTTTCAACCGGTTTGCCCTGCCCGAAAGCATCACCAGCAACGGGCACGAGATACTGGCGTCGCCCGTGCAGTTTGTCGTGGAGACGGAAACGGGATCGCCCCGCTGGCAGACGGTGCGTCTGAGGCGCGTGAAGCAGAACGAGGCGGTTGTGGAATGGGAGTCGTTCGCCGGGAGTGAGGAAATGGTACAGCGCGTGCGCACCCGCATGGAGTTTGACGGCTGTGTGCTGTTCACCGTGACCCTGCGGGCAAAGCGCGAGGTCGACCTGCGCGATGTTCGGTTGGAAGTACCCTTCCGCCGCGAGATAGCGACCTACATGATGGGCATGGGCAGGCGTGGCGGCAAACGTCCAGAACAGTGGGAGTGGCACTGGCATCCCAGCCGCATCAACCATCTGGTGTGGGTGGGCGATGTGGACGCGGGGATGCAGGTGAAACTGGAGGTCAACCGCGAGGTGTGGGGCACTCTGCCCGAATTGCCCCGTTCATGGCACAATGAGGGAAAGGGAGGATGCGTTCTCAAAGAGGAAGGAGACGCTTTCGTGCTGCGAGCGTATTCGGGCGAACGGCACCTGTCGGCTGGTGAGGAGGTGCAGTTTCTGTTCCGCTTCCTGATTACCCCCTTCAAGCGGTTGGACCCCAACCGCTGGCTGTGGCGCATCCCGCTGTACGCAGGAGGCAATATCGCGCATGTGCATCACGCCGAGCCGACAAATCCGCATATCAACTATCCCCTGCTCAAATGGCGGGAGATGGCGCAGCTGGTGCAGCAGCTGCGGCAGTCGCCGCCGTTGCGTCGGCGAGGCGCGTTGCAATATCCCGCCAAAGGTAATATCGATCTCTCGCAGGGCGCACTACACCTGCGGGTGCGGGTGAACTTTGACCCTTCGGCGGGCACAGCAGGCGACCCGCGCTACAACCAGAGCCTGTTCAGTCTGCTTCTGCCCGGCGGCGACAGCATGGGCTTCTACTGGAATATCGACGACCGCGGTATGCGCGCCTATCTGCACCGCCCGCCTCAGACCGACAACCCGTATCCCGTGCTGATTGGCAGCCACCAGCCGGATTGGAAGCGCGGCGAAGTGCACACCGTTACACTCTCTTGGGGCGAGCGGTTCGCCATCTTTGTGGACGGTCAGCTTGCTGCGCAGGCATCGCATCAGGGCACACTGCAGACGTCGCTGGAAGACGCCGTCCTGCATCTGGAAGGGCAGGGCTTTCTGCTGCAGGCGATACAGGTGAGCCGTTTGCAATATCGCGAGGGTGCGCCCATCTCCTTCACACCGGACGAGAACACCCTGCTGCTGGACACCTTCACCGATGTGCGAGGGGGCATAACCCGTCCACAGCGCATCGCCACCCAAGGCATGGGCATCCTGACTGGCAAATATGAACTGCGCCGGGAGGGCGGCTCCACCGAGCTGGTTTTTACCGGCGAACCGATGCCGGTGGGCGTGAACATTTACTACACGGTGCGCGAGCTGAGCAATCATACTCCCGAGTTGTGGGCGTTGCGCAGTCTGGGCGACGAGGTGTTCGTTACCGATATCAACATTTTCACCGCGCCCGACGAGGCACTGTGTGCTCAGCAGGAGAAAGGGCTGCCGGGCGGACATCCGTGGCTGAAAGAACACCTGGTGAGCGGTTACTCGCCCGCATGGCTGCAGTATCTGCCGACCGGAGAGATCGACGCCGCCATCGCCACGCAGGGGCTGTCGCGCTGGCATAACTTCTATCTGGAGGGACTGCGCTTCATGCTGGAGCGCACGGGTATCGATGGGCTGTATCTGGACGGCATCGGCTACGACCGCGAGATTATGAAGCGCGTGCGCCGCGTGATGAAGCGAGCAAACCCCAACAGACGTATCGACTTCCACTCCGGCGACAACTGGTCGCCGCCATGGCTTTCCGAACCGCCGTTGAGCAGTCCCGCCAACGAATACATGGAGCATTTTCCCTATCTGGACACCCTTTGGTTCGGCGAGCTGTACGACTACAACCTGCCGCCCGACTATTGGCTGGTGGAGATTTCAGGCATCCCGTTCGGGCTGATGGGGGACATGCTGGAAGGGGGCGGCAACCCCTATCGCGGCATGGTCTACGGCATGACCGCCCGCGACCGAAACCCCGTCTCCGCAGCCATCTGGCAGGTGTGGGATGATTTCGGCATCGAAGAGGCGGAAATGCTGGGTTACTGGCGCAGGGAGTGCCCGGTGCGCACCGACCATCCCGACGTGGTGGCAACGGTGTATCGCAAGCAAGGAAAGTCTCTAATCGCGCTGGCGAGCTGGGCGAGGGAGGACGTACAGGTTCGCTTGCAGGTAAACTGGAACGCGCTGGGCATCTCGCCGCAGCGGTGCCGAATCACTGCGCCGCCGGTACACGGCTTTCAACCCTTTGCTACCTTCTCGCCCGACCAGCCGATACCCGTGCCTGCAGGCAAGGGGTGGCTACTGATTGTCTCTGAACAACGGGATAACGACAGGGAGGAACAGCATGGAGCAGAGGAAAAGGCTTCACGCAATCGGTAACGCGCATATCGACCCCGTGTGGCTGTGGCGGTGGACGGAGGGACTGGAGACCATCCGCGCCACCTTCGCCAGCGTGCTGCAGCGCATGGAGGAGTTTCCAGAGTTCCACTTTACGGGCGGCTCAGCGGCGTTCTACTGGCTGCTGGAACAGACCGACCCCGAGATGCTTGACGCTATCCGCCAGCGGGTGCGGGAGGGTCGCTGGGAGATTGTGGGCGGATGGTGGATACAACCTGACTGCAACATCCCGTGCGGGGAGTCGTTCGTGCGTCATGCCCTTTACGCCCAGCGATATTTCCAGAAGACCTTCGGCGTGACCGCCACCGTCGGCTACAACCCCGATTCTTTCGGGCACGCGGGCACCTTGCCCCAAATCCTGCGCAAGGCGGGCTTGACGCGCTATATCTTCATGCGCCCCGGTCCCCATGAGAAAAACCTTCCTGCCAACGTCTTCTGGTGGCAATCGCCAGATGGCTCGCGCGTGCTAACGGCGCGCATTACCCGCTCCTACGCCACCTGGGGCGATGACCTTGTGGAACATGTGCGGAAAAGCGCGGAAGGTAGCCCCGACTTCCTGTCGGATTATATTGTCTTCTACGGCGTGGGCAATCACGGTGGCGGTCCCACCATCCAGAACATCCGCTCCCTGCTGGCGATGGCGCAACAGCCCGATGCCCCGGAGATACGTCTCAGCACGCTGAAAGCCTTTTTTGACTCGGCGGAGGCGCAGGCGGCGGCAGGCGCAGCGATACCGGTCGTTGCAGAGGAGTTGCAGCACCATGCGCGCGGGTGTTACACCGCCCACTCGGAGGTCAAACGCCAGAACCGCCGCGTGGAGCACCTGCTGATGACCGCCGAGCGTGTGGCATCGATGGCGTGGCTGCTGCTACAGCGTCCCTATCCGCAGGTAGCTTTAACCGAAGCGTGGCAGAGCCTGCTGTTCAACCAGTTTCACGACATTCTGGCGGGAACCAGCCTGCCCGAGGGCTACGAGGATGCCCGTGACCTGTTCGGGCACGCGGCAACACTGGGAGGCTATGCGCTGCACACCGGTCTGCAGTCGCTTACCAGCGCGATAGACACGCGCGGCGAGGGAATGCCGTTGGTGGTGTTCAACCCGCTGCCTTGGGAGGTGAGCGCGCCAGTAGAGGTGGAACGGTGCAATGTGGGGTTACAGGACGAAACCGGCAAGCCATTGCCCGCGCAACGCATCGCTTCCAGCACCGCTACCGGTCAGCCGCGGGTGGTCTTTGTGGTGGATTTGCCCGCGATGGGCTATCGCGTGTTGCGACGGGATGTCGCGGTCTCCGCGCACACGCCCGAAGGGATGCTGGAGATAGAGGTCACCGAATCAGGCGCGAGGATGGAGAACACCTTCTGGCTGCTGGAGGTCAACGCCGACGGACACCTGTCCCGCCTGTACGATAAGCGCAACCGCGTGGAGGTCTTCTCCGCACCGGCGGGTGTGGCTGTGGTCATCGACGACCCCAGCGATACTTGGAGCCACGATGTCACCGCCTTCCGCAACGAGCTGGGGCGGTTCGGGAACGCGAATCTGGTGATGGAGGAGGCGGGAGAGGTGCGCGCGTGCCTGCGCATCGAAAGCCGCTGGGGCAACTCGGAGCTGATACACCGCCTGTATTTGTACCGCAACATAGACCTGCTGGAAAGCCGCATCACTGTGAACTGGCAGGAGCAGTATAAGATGCTGAAGATCGCCTTCCCCTTGCGCCTGCAGGAGCCACAGGTGACCGCCGAAGCCCCTTACGGCTTCACCGTACGGACGCCCAACGGCGAAGAGGAACCCTGCCACCAGTGGGTGGACCTCTCCGGCTGGACGACCGACGAAGACGGCAACCGCATCCCCTACGGCTTCGCCCTGCTGAACGACAGCAAATACGGCTATGACGCGCTGGGGTCCGAGCTGCGGTTGAGTCTGCTGCGCAGTCCCGCCTATGCGCACCATGACCCCTACCGACTGAACCCTGAACGCCGCTACCCGATTATCGACCAGGGTATTCAGACGATAGTGTGCCGCATGATGCCGCATCGGGGCAGCTGGCAGGATGCAAGTATAGCGCGTCGGGCATGGGAGCTGAACGTGCCGCCGCTGACCGTCAACGAGTATCTGCACGAGGGCAGCTTGCCGAAAATGGCTTCCTTCCTGCGGGTAGAGCCGCAGAACGTGCTGGTGACGGTGTGTAAGAAGGCGGAGGACGCCGATGCGCTGATTGTGCGGGCATACGAGAGCGCAGGACAGCCCTGCACGGTGAAAATCGAGATGCCAGTGCTGGGGGTTCGATGGGAAGCCCCCATCGGCGCGTGCGAGGTAAAGACATGGAGGGTAACGGTAGGCAAGTCAGCAGCAGTGGTGGAGGTAGACCTTCTCGAAAAGACCTAAGTCTTTGTGATGTGGTTGCCTGCAGGATGCGTTCGCCTGAGCCATCCTTCACCCGACCTTCTCTTGGGCAGGGACGAAGTTCATGGCTGGAAGAGCACTTTGCCTTCCATGCGGAATCACCACTTGGTCGCTACGAAGAAGGCGCGGTCGGTGGTGGCGTTTGGCGGTCGCAGGGTGTAGGCATGGAACGCGCGGGCGTAGTCGAAACCGGCGTTCCGTAACATGGTGTGCAGCTCATCCAGCCCGTACGCCCGCTGGCGATGCACCTCCACAAAGTGCTGGACGACCTCTCCCGCTTCGTTGCGCAGCCAGAACTCCATCTCCACCGTGCAGATTCGGGTCTCCTCGTCATATCGGCTTTTCCATCGGTACAGCAGGCGGCGGCGCGAACCGAGGTTGTCCTGGTCAAACAACCCCTCGCGCAGGGCGTACTCGGTGTTGACGTCAAAGATAAACGCTCCACCAGACCTCAAATGCGCGTAAACCCTCCGAAACGCCTCCTGCAGCTTTTCGGGGGAGAGGATGTAATTCAGGCTGTCGAACAGGCTCAGCACGAGGTCAAACTGTGTGGGCAGCTCCAGTTGCGCTGCGTCCTGCACTTCATAGTGGATATTCAGCCCCGCCTGCCGCGCCTTGCGTTTGGCCTCGGCAATCATCGGTGCCGAGATGTCCACCCCCCACACGTCGTAGCCCAACTGCGCCAGCCGCATCGCCACATTGCCGGTGCCGCAGGCGAGGTCCAGAACGCTCTTCACCCGCAGGCGGTAGCGGTCCATCAGCTCCTGCACATACCGCACCCAGAAGTCGTAGGGCACGTTGTGCATCAGCTCATCGTAGTAAGGTGCGATCAACGTAAAAGCGGCGTCAGACATTGGTCATATTTCAAGCAGGTCAAATAGTTCCTCACGAGTCTTTTGGTCGGTTAAAATGTCTTCGATGGTCAACCAGTTGGTCACCACGGCGCGATTGATTTCAAGGTCTTGGGTAGCAGTTGCCGTCAGCGCAGACTTGTGCATAATCAGTACGGTAACTGCTGTCGGCTGTTCTTCCCGGATTCGGGCGAGACTTTTCAAGGCGGCACCTAAACGCTCCAAAACGCCTGCAGGGTCAA
>JAPWUZ010000064.1 GCA_028275265.1 Armatimonadota bacterium
GAACCTGCACGGCTGGAGGGTGGAGGTTCAGAACGGCGCAGAAGCCGTCCTGCAGGTCAGCCGGGCGCAGAACGTATGGAACCGCCCCGTGGCGAAACTGCGCTACAGGGGCAACGGACAGAGCAACTCCGCTCCGCGAGTAGCCATCATCCCGCCGCAACCGGTACCGGTTCCAGAGGAGGCAAACTGCGTGGAAATGTGGGCGTACGGCAACCGCTGGAGCTGGGAGAACCCACCCGACACGCCTCCCGTCCAAATCGTGGTGGTGCTGCGCGATAGGGCTGGTAACGAACATTCCGTGCATGTCGCCAGCGTGGAGTGGAAAGAGTGGTGGTTGTTGCACCGCAAGCTGCCCACTGGTCTGCAGTTCCCCGTGCAGATGGTGCGCATCGAGGTCAACGGAGGCTGGCAGCCCGAGTGGCGGGAGATTTTTCTGGACTCGGTGCGCTTCTACCGCGAGGAGCTGCGCCCCTTGCAGTTCGCGCCGCGCCCCAAACGCAACCTGACGCTCTTTGAAGGGCAATCACAGGGCGCGAACACCGGACCGGGCAAACTACCCTTCCCCACCCGCGAGTTAACTATCCTGCCCATGCACTTCAGCGGCGCGTTTCAGGTGGGACTGCGGCAAGAGGGCGCCAACCGATACGCTTTTGTGTATGAAGGAAAAGACGGCACACTGGTTTACCGCTTCGACGCCAGCAAGGGTCTGAACGGCATCCGCGCGGAATGGAACGGCAGAGCGGTTTGGAACATCACCCAAGCAACCGTGCGCTTCGGACAGGACAGGGTGGAGTCCGCGCTAACGGATGTGCGCCGGCAGGGAGGCATCATCACCGCCGAGTACGCTGACGGCACGACCCTGCGCCTGCAAATCGTGCAGAAATCGCTGATAGTGGACGTTATCAATCGCTCTGGCAAAGCCACCGAGTTGCACTTCGGGCAGTTCACCGGCGTACAGCAGCCTCGTGCGATGTACATCCCCTATATCACCTACGGTGGCTCCCATCCAACGGTGTTGCTCTCCCGCGCGGGTAACCGCTGGGTGTTTACCTCGCTGTGGCTGGACTGGTATCGCTCCAACGGCTCGGAACCCTATGGGGCGGAGTACGCCGCGGGCGAGGTGGCGCGCATCAACGGCGGCGTGCGCTACCATCCCAAAACGGACGGCACGCGCAACCCGATGTTTGAACGGCTGTTTCTCACCGTCTCGCCGATGCTGGAGGAGGTGCTGCCCGCCATCGCCAACCCGGTGGGGCTGCATGCGAAGATGGCTGTGGACAGACTCTGGCAGGAATCATGGGGACCGGACGATTACGAGAAGCAGATGAGGCGCAGCCGGATGCTGCGTGCCTACGGCATCGAGAAGCTCATCCAGTGCAATCACGAAATCTCCTGGAGGGATGGCGGCGAGAGTTTCACCCTGCGCACCCGTGCGGCTCCGGGCAAAGGCGGTGATGATGCGCTCAAGCGCTATGTGGCGCACCAGCGTTCACTGGGCTGGTTCAGCGGACTATACACCAACTACTGCGACTTCGCTCCCGTGAACGAACACTGGAACCCCGACTTCGTGCAGCGACAGGCCGACGGCGAATGGCGACCCGCCTGGCCCCGCAACTGGGCGCTCAAGCCGCTCAAGGCGGTGGAGTTCGATGCGGTGCTTGCGCCGCAAATCAAGGCGAAGTACGACCCCAACAGCGCGTACACGGATGTACACACCGCCGTGCAACCCTGGGGCTACAATGACTACGATGCCCGCGTGCCCGGGGCGGGAACTTTCGCGCAGACCTTCTATGCATACGGCGAGCTGCTGCGCAACGACTCGCGCGTGTATGGCGGTCCTATCTTCTCGGAGGGCACCTACCAGTGGATGTACGCAGGTCTGGCGGACGGCAACTACGCGCTGGCATACAACAACCGTCCACTCGCGGTGGAACCGCTGCTTCCCGTGTTCGACCTGTACCAGATTCACACCAAAGAGTGCGACATCGGCATGGCGTGGACATCGTGGTTCTGCGATGCCATCCCCAACTGGCGCGCGCCAGAGAACATCGACCGTGCTATCGACCGTTTCTTGCTGCATACACTCGCCTACGGGCACATCGGCTGGCTGGTAGAAGAGGAGCACGGTATCCAACGCACCTGCCGCTCCTACTACATGCTGCAACAAGTGCAGGCGCGGTATGGTCTGCTTGCCCCACAGCGCATCGCCTACTGGGATGGGAGCAAGCTGGTAAGTGTCTCCGAAGCAGTGATTCGCGATTTGCCCCGCACGCGCCGACAGCTCTACGTGGAGTACCCCAGCGGACTGAAGCTGTGGTTGAACGACCACCCTTCCGAAGAGTGGAAAGTGGCTATCGGCTCGCGGGCGTTCGTGCTGCCACCGGCGGGATGGCTCGCCTACCAAAAGGTTGCCCTGCTGAGCTACTCCGCGCTGGTGAACGGACGCAAGGTGGACTATCTGCGCAGCGATGCTTACATCTATCTGGACGGGCGCGGCGAGATGTTCAGCACACCGGAAGCCGCATCAGATGGAGGACTGGCAATCACCCGGCTCGCGCCCAACCGCCTGCAGGTCATTCGCATCAGTGGCAAGGAGCGGTTTTGTGTCCACCGCCCGTTTGGCGTACAGGGCGCAGCGGTCTCGTGCCGCGCGTACGATGTAGAAGGCAACGAGCTCGCCAGACCCGTCATCCACGATGGCGGGCAGATGACGTGGATAGAACCGGTACCTGGAGCAATACGCTACGTGCTGGAGTTTTCCGGTAAGCGGACGTGGGGCATCACGCCAGAGCGTGCAGAGGTCATAGCTGGCGGAAAGGTGGGGGTAAAGGCGCAGGGCGTTTCTCAGGCACGGTGGCAGGTGGACAACGGTTGTTACGCCGATGGCTCGGTTCGAGCAGACAGCGATTTGCGCCCTGGCGACACGGTGCTGGTTCGCGCGCGAGCCGGTGACGAGACACGCGAAGTTCTCTTGCGTGTGGTGGAACCCGTGTGCTGGCGGTGGCAAACGGGTGGGTGGCAAAACCCTGCACGCCTGCTCCTGCGGCCAGCGTGGCGCATCATGCCCAAAGCCGGAGAGAGGAAGACTCTGGAGTTCAGCGCAACGGATGGCTGGCGTGTCTCGCCCCCAACGCTGAGTGTCGACGGTGGGAAACTCCCCGCGCAGATAGACCTTCAGGTAGAAACCGACGCCCCTGCCGGCGCAGAATCCGTGCTCAACATCACCCTGCGCAACGGTATCACCCCATACCGCACCGCGCTGCGCCTGCGCGTGGTCGAGACGCAGCCCATTCTTGCGGAGCTGACCAGCACGGTAGCGACATGGGGTGTCGCACGT
This sequence comes from Armatimonadota bacterium, assembly GCA_028275265.1. Classification (GTDB taxonomy): domain Bacteria; phylum Armatimonadota; class HRBIN16; order HRBIN16; family HRBIN16; genus HRBIN16. The sequence goes on from JAPWUZ010000064.1 coordinate 3,338, forward strand.
CGCGGCGAGAAAGAGATGCCAGACCCCGGCGGAACCGGCGCGCTTTACTACACGGGCGACCTGCCGGTAGGCGGCTTGACGAAAAAGGGGATCTTCATGCATCCGCCGTACATTGGTGGCGTCGGTTATGCGTGGGCGGAGCTGAAGCCGCTCACCCTGCCGAACCAGCCCTGTCGGTTCCACAGCTTCATCGGCATCCGCGACGGCGGTGACCCCAGCGACGGAGTGTGGTTCCGCGTCGAGGTCATAGATGTTCAAGGCAAGGTGCATCACCTTGCGGAGGGCGTTGGCGTGCAGGGCTCGTGGCGTGAACTGGAAGCGGACCTATCCCCGTTTGCCGGTCAGACGCTGCGCCTTCGCCTGATTGCCGACGTGGGACCCAACGATAACTCTACTGCCGACTGGGCGTCGTGGGGTGAACCCGCCATCAGGCTGGCATCGCCTGTGAAGGTCATACAGGTGCAGGGAGAGGAGGTTTCCAGCCGCTAAGCCGGTTTTCCGATAGCGCCATGGTCTCTCGCTGTGTGCAAATAGACCCCTTCTTGGGGCGGTACTACGGGAACCGCAGTGCGGAGAGTGTCGCGGAAGAGATTGCTGCCAACGGCTTTCGCGGTGTGCAGTATATCGTCACGCGCGACAGTCGGGTGAAGCGCGAGCTGCTGAACGCGCTGCGCCAGCGCAGGATAGACGTGGACTACACCACTTTCGGCAACGGCACTTACGACACCGCAGACCTGCCGGACGGCTGGCAGCAGTGGCGCATGGTCACCCGCCAGCCGATGAACGATGGGTATGCCCGCCTGTGCCTCAATCACCCGGAATACCGTCGCTGGAAGAAAGCGCAAATCGCCTCGGTGCTCCGCCAGTATCCCTTTGATGGGGTACACATCATGGAACCGTTCTGGCCCGAGTACCCGGGTCCCACCGCTCCTGCATACGCCTGCCTGTGCGAACGATGCCGCTCGTTGTTCTCGCAGATGTATCACGGGGAACAACCGCCGGATTTCATGGACGAAGCACATCCCCGCTTCTGGCGCACTCAGCCGGAACTCTATGCGAAGTGGGTGGAGTTTCGCGCCAAAAGCCACACCAACTTCCTGAACGATTTGCTGAACGGCGAGGGAGGCATCCGCAAAACGCATCCTCGCATTGCGGTTACCATCTGGGTACTCGCTGTCGACGTGCCGGACCCGGTGCGTTTTGTGCGGGAAGTGCACGGTCAGGACGTCGCAAACGTAGTTCGGCAGGTACGCCCTGATGCCATTTGTTTGCAAACCCACTGGCCCGACTGGATGAAAGAAAACCTGCCCCCCGATTACGTGAAAGCCTACCAGCCGCTGGTGCGCGCGGCGCGTGCCGTCCGCCCCGACATGCCGATAATGGTACAGGCAGATATCGGCTCGCAACCTCAGAATCGCCGTTCATGGCAGTGGATAGAGGCTTTTCGTGAAGCGTGCGAACGCATCGGTGTGCAAAGTACCACGCTGTATGAATACATGCTTGGCATGTACATCTACGCCGAGCCGCCTAGAGTGGTGAGGGCAATGCGTAGAGGCAGAAACACGGTCCTGTTAGTTTTCAATAAAAGATTGGACGCTCAAAGCGCAGCAGAAAAGAACCGTTACACCTTTACCCCACCTTTGCAGATAAGCCTTGCGGAGGTGGACGGCAATCTGGTACGCCTTTCCACTGCGCCAATGCAAGCAGGAAAGCGCTATCGCCTGACGATACGGGACATCTCTGACGACCCATCCACCCGCTGGCTACCTGATACTCCCGCAGTTAAACTTCAGGAGCAAACGGTGACCCTGTGAAAACGGAAAGAGGTCAAATTCCGGTCTCAAACCGCCGCAGAGTGCTGATACTGAATGCTACTTATGTCGTAGGGGGTGCAGAGCGTAATCTGCAATTGCTCGCGCTGCACCTGCACTCACGGTTTGACCTGCACGTCTGCTCGCTGTACCAGCCTGGCGAAATCGGCGAACAGATACGAGAAGCAGGAATACCCTTCCACGCGCTGTATGGACACTCACGCACCGATTGGCGCGTGCTGCCGCGTTTCCTCAGCCTGCTGCGGCGGATTCGCCCCGAGGTTCTATTGACCGTAGACGCCCCTTATGCGGTGCTGTACGCGGTTCTGGCGAAAAGGCTGAAGCTCGCGCGCAAACTGGTCATCGCGGTACATTCCTTTGGCAAGATAAAACGCACCCGTGAGATGGCATTTGCCCGCCGCTTTGCCGCCGGGGCAACGGATGTTCTGATTGTGCTTACGGAGAGCCACCGTCGGTTCCTGCTGGAACAGGAAGGCTGGCAAGCGCACGAAGTGGTGGTCATTCCCAATGGGGTTGACCTGCAGCGTTTCACCCCTGAGGGCGGCAACCTCCGCGAGCAGTGGGGACTATCTCCGAATACGCCTGCCTTTGGGGTGGTGGCAGGACTGCGCCCGGAGAAAAACCTGTTTCGCTTTCTGCGAGTGGCTCAGCAAGTGCTCTCTGCCCTGGTGGAAGCGCGTGCCTTCGTGGTGGGAGATGGCGAATTGCGCCATGATTTGGAGACATCCAGCCAGCAGATGCAATGTGCCTCGCGCATCGTTTTTACGGGGGCTCTACACAATATCCCCGCTGTGTGGCGCAGTCTGGATGTGGCAGTACTCACCTCCGATACCGAGGTTTTGCCGATGACGCTCATCGAAGCTGCTGCGTGCGCCGTACCTGCGGTCAGCACCGATGTGGGAGCCGTGCGCGACGTGGTTTTAGATGGGCAGACGGGCTTCGTGGTGCCGGTGGAGGACGAGGACACGCTGGCGGAGCGCATCCTGTATCTGCTGCGACACCCTGAAGAGCGACGGGCGATGGGCAGACGCGCCCGCGAGCACGCCGAAGCACACTTTGACCTTCGTCAGATGGTAGAGCGCTACGCGCAGGTGCTCGCCCTTTGACTTCCGCCCCTTTCTGGTGGTAACATCTATTGGGGAAAGTTCCGTATTCAAGGAAACGGAAAGCACCGACAATAATTACTGCAAACCGAGTGTGGTGCCGCGCACGCGCCGAAGGAGTACGCCATGCGATTTCTGCTGAACCTGTTCGATAGCAACGAACGCGATATCCGACGCTACCGCAAGGTTGTGGAGAAAATAAACGCGCTGGAGGACAGTATCGCCCGGCTGAGCAACGAACAGCTGCGCGCCAAGACGGACGAGTTCCGCGACCGTCTAGCAAAGGGTGAGACGCTGGATGACCTGTTGCCCGAAGCCTTTGCGGTGGTACGGGAAGCTGCCAAACGCACCCTCAAGATGCGTCATTTCGACGTTCAGCTCATCGGCGGGATGGTGCTGCACGATGGGCGTATCGCCGAGATGAAAACAGGCGAGGGAAAGACGCTGGTGGCGACTCTGCCCATCTACCTCAATGCGCTGGAAGGCAAGGGTGTACACTTGGTCACCGCGAACGACTACCTGGCGCGACGTGATGCGGTGTGGATGGGACCCATTTATCACTTCCTAGGCATGAGCGTGGGCGTGATTCAGGGGCAAAGTCCTGAGACGGGCGAAATCGGCGGATCCTATATCTATACGCCCGGCTACCAGGCACCCGACCCGCGCTATATGCACCTCAAAGAGTGCCACCGCAGAGAGGCCTATCTGGCAGACATCACCTACGGCACGAATAACGAGTTCGGCTTCGACTACCTGCGCGATAACATGGCGTTCTCCATCGAAGACGTGGTGCAGCGCGAGCTGAACTACGCCATCGTGGACGAGGTGGACAGCATCCTGATCGACGAGGCGCGCACCCCACTTATCATCTCTGGCTACGCGGGCGAGTCTACCGATCTCTACTACCGCGTAGACCGCGTGGTGCGCCACCTGCAGCCGGGGCGCGATTACACGCTGGAGGAGAAACAGAAAATCGTGACTCTTACGGAGGAAGGCATCCAGCGCGTGGAACAGGGGCTAGGGGTGAAGAACCTCGCCGAAGACCCCGACCTGATGCACCACGTGAACGCTGCGCTCAAGGCACATACCATCTTCAAGCGCGATGTGGACTACGTGGTGCGCGACGGTGAGATTATCATCGTAGACGAGTTTACCGGACGCCTGATGTTCGGACGGCGATACTCCGACGGACTACACCAGGCCATCGAGGCAAAGGAAGGAGTGCCCATCCGTCAGGAGAACCAGACACTGGCAACCATTACCTTCCAGAACTACTTCCGCCTTTACAAGAAGCTGGCGGGCATGACCGGCACCGCCAAAACTGAAGAAGACGAGTTTCGCAAGATTTACGGGCTGGACGTGGTAGTGGTTCCTACCAACAAGCCGATGATCCGCATTGACCACCCGGATGTCATCTACAAAACGGAAGAGGCCAAGTTCCGGGGCATCGCCACCGAAATCCTGCGCCTGTATGTCAAACAGCAGCCGGTGCTGGTGGGCACACGCTCCATCGAAATGTCCGAAAAGGTCAGCGACCGCCTGCGCCCCGACCGGCTGAAGCTGTTGTGCCTGATTCATATCCTGCGCGACGAGATCGAGAAACGCAAAGAGATATCCAACGAAAAGAAGAAAGAGTATCGTGCCCTGCTGAACCGCCGTTTGGACGAGCTGAGCCTGACCGCACTCACGCCGCTGGCTCGCGAGCTGGGCATCGTGCCCGACATGAATCTGCCCGAAAACCTGCAGCGAGCCATCCAGCTCATCGGCGCGCCGCCCGAAAACATCGAGTATCTTAAAGAGGCGTTCGCGCACGGCGTGCCCCATAACGTGCTGAACGCCAAGTACCACGAGAAAGAGGCTATCATCATCGCTGAGGCAGGGCGCAAGGGAGCGGTGACCGTCGCCACCAACATGGCAGGGCGAGGTGTGGACATCATTCTCGGCGGTAGCATCGCACCCCAGCAGGCACAGGATAGCGAGGAGATGGACGAAGAGGCGGAAGAGCAGTGGCGCTCCTTCCGACGAGGACGCGCTCTGCCGCCACCGCCGCTGAGCGAAGCCGAACGCTCCAAAGCCGCCGAAGAGGTACGCAAGCTGGGAGGACTGTTCATCCTTGGCACCGAGCGACACGAGTCGCGCCGCATCGACAACCAGCTGCGCGGTCGTTCGGGGCGACAGGGCGACCCCGGCGAGTCGCGCTTCTACGTGTCGCTGGAGGACGAGCTGTGGAGACGTTTCGGCGACCCATCCAAGCAGCGCCTGCTTGCCATGTGGGAAGAGAGCGAAGCGGTAGACGTGAAGCTTCTCTCCCGCCTGATTGAGAAGGCACAAAAGAAGGTAGAGGCACATAACTTCGAAATCCGCAAGCACGTGCTGGAATACGATGAGGTGATGAACGAACAGCGCCGCGTCATCTACAGCGAGCGACGGCGCATTCTGGAGGGACACCCGCTTACCGCCACTATTCACGGATTCATCCGCGATAAGGTGGAAGAATCGGTGATGATGTTCACCCTGCAGGATACACGCCATGCAGAGGTGGATGCAGAGGGACTTTTCCGCCGGCTGGAGGAGTTGTTCGGCATCTCGCGCTGGATTAGCTTGGAAGACATAAAGTCGCGTCCCGCCGACAAGCTGACGGAATATCTGCAGGATGTCGCCCTGAACGCTTACGCGCAGCGCGAGGAGGAACTCGGCTCGGAGCTGATGCGTGCGCTGGAGCGCTGGGTCATGTTGCGCGTCATCAACGATAAATGGATGGAGCACCTCGCCAACATGGACTACCTGCGCGAGGGCATCGGCTTGCGCGGCTATGCCCAGCAGGACCCGCTGGTCGCCTACAAAAAAGAGGCGTACGAGATGTTCCAGCACATGCTGGCATCGATTCAGGAAGACGTCATCCGCTGGATATACCATGTGCAGGTCGCCCCGCCCCAGCCTCAACCGACCGTGCAGGTAACCAGCATGTCGGGCGCAGGAAGCACGCCGACGACAGAGGAAGGCAATGGTGCCGCACGACCAGCTGCCCGCGCTGCCGTCGCGACGGCGGTTAGAACCCAAAAGGTGGGGCGCAACGACCCCTGCCCGTGCGGTAGCGGCAAAAAGTATAAGAAGTGCTGTATGAACAAGCAGGTGCCGAGCTAGCGCCCAGGGCAACCCACAGGGGTTGCCCCTGTATCGGCTTCGGGATACGCCTACATGCCTCGCAGGAACTCCGCAAGAGCCTCCGGCGATTGCCGTTCGGGCGGAATGCGATACAGCTCCCATGTGACCTCCAGCGAGACGCTCTCCCCCTTGCGCAGCACCTTCAGAGGTGAGGTGAACTCCAGCTCGATATAGGGTATTTCATCGGTGTTCGAGAAGATTTGCGCATGGTCGCCCGGACGAAAATCCACCAGGTTCGCGATAGGAGAGCGATGCACCACCAGATATGGCGATTTGAACCATGCCAGAATATCCGCATCGCAACCCAGCTTCACTGGCACATCCGGCGGGCGTTCCGGCAGCAGAATGTCCTTCCCCAGCCGGCGAATCGCTTTCCAGGATTCCTCGCGGAAAAGCTTGAACCCCTCGCTCAACGTGGTGTCTGGATGCAGACGGGCCAGCATCACATCCGGCAGAGGCAGTTGTGCCACCACCCACGCCGCCACGGGGAAATCCGCCCCGTCGCGCAGCTTCTCCAAACGTGTCAGTATATGCACGCGCGTACCAGAAGGCTCCAGACGAATCTCGCGCACAATGCGCACACCGTACCCCGCTATCAGCGGGGAAGTCAGGCGGATGACGCTGCCATTCAGTATCTCCGCCAGATGGGGCACCTGATCCGTCGCCGACGGCGGGGGCCATCCCCTGCCGGTACGCATCTCCCACTCATCCTGAGGCCACACCCACGCCTTATCGCCGCCGTGATTGGGCCATTCACCGGGCTGAACTGGTTTGCCTTCGGTGGCAGGGTTCACCCAGAGAGTGTTCGGTTCGCCGACGAACCCGTAGTGCATGATACGTGCCAGCGAAGGCACGACAATAACCTCTACCGTGCCGTTGGAAAGGCGATAACAGTCCTGCCAGCCTTTATACGACACCCGTTCTAGGTGCTGCGCCCATACCGCCGTACACGCGATGCAGGCACAAAGCGCCAGAAGGATTCGCCACATACACTGCTCCTCCATCAGATATAGATATGGAAAGGTGGGCCGGCCCGGCAAAGCCCTTCGGCACCACTGCAGCCCGCAGTATAGCATTTTCACCGATATGCTGCAACTACTGGGCTGCCCACAGGTTGATTTTCTGCATCCCGTTACCTTCTACGCATCTGTTGCGTCTAACAATCGACGAACGGTACACTGATTCTGAAAACCGTTGCCGGTGGCAGGCAGGAAAACCGTTCGCCGTTGCCGAAGAGTGCACACCAGTAAGGCTCTCTTGGCGTGAAACGAAGAACGAAGGGGAGGAATTAGATGATGAGCATGGCAGGCTTGCTCCGAAGAAGCGGGGTAGCAGG
>JAPWUZ010000339.1 GCA_028275265.1 Armatimonadota bacterium
CGCAAGCTCTTTCCGCTTACCTACGGTCAGCCCATCGCGACGCTGGTGGAAGGCAAGGGAGACCTGAGCACCAAACCGCTCAAGGTAGGAGTGGTGCTTTCGGGTGGACCCGCGCCTGGCGGACATAACGTCATCGCGGGGGTATTTGACGCACTGAAAGCGGCAAACCCCGACAGCAAGGTGTACGGCTTCCTGAAGGGACCCGCTGGCGTGATTAAGGGCAAGTACATCGAACTCACCGCCGAGATTGTCGACCAGTATCGCAACACGGGCGGCTTCAACATGATTATGACCGGGCGCGACAAGATCGAAAAGCCCGAAGAGCTGGAAGCCTGCCGAAAGAACTTTGAAGAGATGGGACTGGACGGGCTGGTCATTATCGGCGGGGACGATTCGAACACCAATGCGGCGGTGCTCGCCGAGTACCTGCGCTCCGTCGGCTCTTCCACCTGCATCATCGGTGTGCCCAAGACCATCGATGGCGACATGAAGAACGAGATTATCGAAGCCTCGTTCGGCTTCGATACCGCCAGCAAGGTGTACTCCGAGCTGATTGGCAATATCGCCCGCGACGCCACCTCTGCGGTGAAGTACTGGCACTTCATCCGCCTGATGGGACGTGCCGCCAGCCACATCACGCTGGAATGTGCCCTGCAGACCCACCCCAACATCGCGCTCATCTCGGAAGAGGTGCAGGCGAAGGGCATTACTCTCCAGCAGATTGTGGAGCAAATCGCGGACTCGGTGGTGAAGCGGGCGCAGGCAGGCAAGAACTACGGCATCGCGCTGGTACCGGAAGGACTGGTGGAGTTTATCGCCGAGATTAAGACGCTCATCGATGAACTCAGCGCGATACTCGGTCAGGAGGAGGAGTACATCCACAGCCTGCCCGACCACTCGGAGCGTGTGCAGTACCTGAGCACCAAGCTCAGTGACCACAGCGCACGAGTGTACGGCTCTCTGCCGCAGGACATTCAGGAAGTGCTTCTGCGCCGCGACAGCCATGGCAACGTGCCTCTGTCGCAGGTGGAGACGGAGCGATTGCTGATTGACCTCGTCTCCGACCGCATCCGCGAGATGCAGGCGAAGGGCGAGGCAAAAGAGGTGAAGTTCAGTCCTCTGAGCCACTTCTTCGGCTACGAGGGGCGATGCGCCGCGCCCTCGAACTTCGACGCCGACTATGCCTATACGCTGGGCTATGCCGCAGCGCAGCTGATACGCGCCGGATTGACGGGTTATACCGTCTACGTGCGCAACCTGACCCGGAGCGCGGATGAATGGGTTGCGGGCGGCGTGCCGGTGACGATGATGCTCAATATCGAGGTACGCAAGGGCAAACCCACGCCCGTTATCCGAAAGGCGCTGGTGGACCTCAACGGGAAGCCGTTCCAGACCTTCGCCGCGCAGCGCGAGAAGTGGGCGGTAGAGGACGATTATCGCTTCCCCGGGCCCATCCAGTACTTCGGTCCAACCGAGATTTGCGACGCGCCGACGCTGACCCTGCAGCTGGAGCGCGGATAGCAGTCATTCGCGGAGGGCGCGCCTCCCGCCGAGCCGCAAAAAATCCTCCCCGCCCGCGGGGAGGTGGGGCATGTTTTTCGGCTCACGCGGAGGTTCGCCCTCCAGATGATGCATCCATGAACACCGACCGTAAACTACCCCGGTCTGTCCTCCTCGTTGACGGTGAGACCATACAGTCGCGCCAGCTGCAACGCCTGCTTGCGCCAGTCGCCGTACACGGTCACGCGATGCCAGCCCATATCCCATTCGTTCAGGATGTTCTCGGCATCGGTCTTCGCTGCCAGCTTCGTGCGACAGGCTTTCGGGTCATCGACGTTGGCAACGGTCTTGCCGGAGTGTATCACCATGCGCTTGCCGCCCACATCGATCTCCAGCGTGGTGACGGTTTCGCCAACCGGTAGCAACGACTGCACCGAAGCCCCTTTCTGGTCCTCGGCGTGCGAACGGATGATGTACGGGTTCGCTTTGCCCTGCGGACCGAACGGGCGGTTGGTCGCGACGCAGTGCGCGTAGATAATCCAGCCCCGCGCGGTGTCTATCACCGGGTCGGAGACATAGCCGGGGCGCCCGGTGAGGTAGCGCATCATCAGCTGGGTACAGGTGGAGTTCAGGTCGCCTTCGCACACGCCGGTTCCACCGTCGTTGTTCATCTGGAAGAAGCTCAGGCAGGGATAGGCGGTCACGCGCCCGGAATAGAACATGCCCAGACAGTCCATCGTTACCGCATCCGCGCGTTTGTCCGCGGCGGCTTGTGTCAGTGCAAGGTACATCTTGCCCGATTTAATAATCTCCTCGCGCGAAGGCTCCACCACCTTCTTCGCCTGCTTCATCCACATGTCTGCCCATCGGACGGCTTCGGTCTCATCCGCCTTCGCGTAGTAGGAAGCCAGTTCCTCGGAACCCATTTTCACCACGTTGGTGCCAAACAGAGCCTTCACGCTACCAGCCCATCCGCTGATGTCGTAGTCTGCCACGTCCAGGATGGTGGATTCCTTCATCGCGCGAATCACTTCGAACAGGCGCACCGCGTCGGCAACATCTTCGAAGCGTGAAGAGCTCACCGTTACCACCGGCAGCTTCTCGCGGTTGGCGACGCCGCCTATAATCAGCGTCTCGCCCGAGCCGGCGAACAGGTCGTCCACCATCACCACCGGTTTGCCGCTGCGAGCCAGCACGTTGGGCGCGCCCGTCCAGATGCCGATGTTGTAGCA
>JAPWUZ010000048.1 GCA_028275265.1 Armatimonadota bacterium
TTACCTGGACTTTGTCGGTGATATGGTGGGTGCGCTGCACGTCGCGGACGCGGCGGTGCTTGTTACCCCGGCGCAGAGCGCGCCAGAAGTGGGCTTTGATATCGCTCTGGAGTATATCGAGAAGCGGGGCATTGCGCGAGCGGTATTCATCAGCAAGATGGACCGCGAGAACGCCGACTACGAAGCGCGTTTGAAGGAGCTGCGTGAGCGGTTCGGCTCTCGCGTGGTACCGGTGATTGTGCCGATTGGCACGGAAGCAGCGTTTGAGGGTGTGGTAAACCTGATTTCCATGCGCGCGGTGCGTGGCACAGGGGCGAAGGCAACCGAGGAGGACGTGCCCGCATCCATGCAGGAGCAGGTGAATCGCTATCACGAATGGCTGGAGGAATCTGCCGCCGAGGGCGATGATGAACTCACGCTCAAGTACCTGGAGGGCGAACCGCTGACCAGTGAGGAGATACAGCGTGGGTTAAAGGAAGGTATTGCCACCGGGAAATTAATTCCAGTGGTTTGCGGCTCGGCAAGCAATCTGAGCGGATTGACCGCCTTCCTGGATTTCATCATTGGCGAGTTTCCCTCTCCGGCGGATATGCCACCTGTCAGGGGCACCAACCCTCAGACAGGTCAGGAGGAGACGCGCAAGCCGGACGACAACGAGCCTTTGGCAGCGTTTGTGTTCAAGACCATGGCGGACCCGTACGTAGGCAAACTGACCTACTTCCGGGTGATGTCGGGAGTGCTGCGTTCGGATAGCCATGTGTGGAACGCCAATAAAGAACGCGAAGAACGCGTCGGTCAGATTTTCTTCTTGCGCGGCAAACAACAGGAGCCGACACCCGCGGTACATGCGGGTGACATCGGCGCCATCGCCAAGCTGCAGGAAACCAGCACCGGTGACACACTGACCGACAGGGCGAAGCCCATCCTGTTGCCTGGTATCGAGTTCCCCAGCCCGGTGTACAGTATCGCCATCCGCGCCAAGAGCAAGGCGGATGAAGACCGCCTGGGACCTGCCCTCAGCCGATTGGCGGAAGAGGACCCTACCTTCCGGTTCTATCGCGACCCCGAAACGGGGCAGACGGTGATTTCGGGCATGGGCGAATCGCACCTGGACGTGGTCATCGAGCGAATGAAGCGCAAGTTCGGCACGGAGGTAACCACCGAGGAGCTGCGCATCCCGTATCGCGAGACCATCCGCAGCAAGGCGCAGGCGCAGGGCAAACATAAAAAGCAGACTGGTGGTCGCGGGCAGTACGGCGACTGCTGGATCGAGATAGAGCCGTATCCCGATGGCGAGTTCCTGTTTGAGGACCGCATCGTGGGTGGTGTTATTCCGAAGCAGTATATTCCTGCAGTGGAAAAGGGCGTGCGCGACGCCATGCGCCGTGGTGTGCTGGCGGGCTATCCTGTGGTGAACGTCAAGTGTGCAGTGTACGACGGTTCGTACCACACGGTGGACTCGTCGGACCAGGCGTTCCAGATAGCGGGTAGCCTGGCGTTCCAGAACGCCGCTGCGAAGGCGAACATGGTGCTGCTGGAGCCGGTGCTGAAGGTGGAAATCATCGTGCCCGAGGAGTTTCTGGGCGATGTGATTAGCGACCTGAACGGCAAACGCGGGCGCGTGATGGGCACGGAGAGCGCGGGAACCGGCAGACAGAAGATTACCGCGCTGGTACCGCAGGCAGAGATGGTGCGTTACGCCATTGACCTGCGCTCCATCACGCGAGGACGCGGGCGGTTCTCTACGGAGTTCTCGCATTACGACGAAGTACCGGCGCATATTGCCCAGCAGATTATCGAGCGTGCCAAGAAAGAGCGCGCCGAGGCAGAGAAATAGGCAACTGCCTGAAGCCGCAACCTTCACGTTGCGCGAGGAGTTATCAGGAGGGAGTAACCTGTGGCAAAAGAGTGCTTGAAAGTCAAAGCGCGGCGTCCGCAGAAGTTTAAGGTGCGCGAGTACCACCGGTGCAACATCTGCGGTCGCCCTCGCGGGTACATTCGCAAGTTCGGTCTGTGCCGGATTTGCTTCCGCGAGATGGCACATCGGGGGCTGTTGCCCGGCGTCAAAAAATCATCGTGGTAAGGTGGATGGATACCTTCGCCGTGCCTGACAGGCGCGCAGCGAACCGTCCATCACAGAAACAGAGGAGGGAAAAAGATGCCTGTCACCGACCCGATTGCGGATATGTTAACTCGTATCCGCAACGCCAACATGGCGCTCCACGAGACGGTGGAGCTGGATGCTTCTAAGCTGAAAGTAGAAATCTGTCGGATACTCAAAGAAGAAGGCTACATCAAGGACTATGAGGTCATCGAGGCAAAGCCTCAGAACCGATTGCGCATCACCTTGAAGTACGGTGCGAAGCAGGGCAAGACCCGCGAGCGCGCAATCACGAACCTGCGCCGGGTGAGCAAGCCCGGTTTGCGCGTGTACCGCAAGGCGAAAGACCTGAAGCCCGTCTATTTCGGCTTCGGAACCGCTATTGTCAGCACTTCACGCGGTGTAATGACCGACAAGCAGGCTCGCCGACTGGGTTTGGGCGGCGAAGTGCTGGCGGAAGTGTGGTAAAATAGAGTTCGCACCGGGAAAAGGAGTGTTGTAGCATGTCACGCATAGGCAAAAAACCGATACCCATACCGCCAGGTGTGGACGTACAGTGGGAGCCGGGCACTATCACGGTATCCGGTCCCCTTGGTACGCTGACCAAGAAAATACCGGCTGAGATGATTGTGAAGCGCGAGGATGGGTTCCTGCTGGTGGAGCGTCCCAGCGATGAGCGAAACCATCGCGCACTGCACGGCTTGACCCGCACACTCATTGCGAACATGGTGGAGGGCGTCTCCAAAGGCTACGAGCGCGTGCTGGAGGTGGTCGGCGTCGGCTACCGTGCGCAGGTGGAGGGCGGCAAGCTGTCGCTCAGCGTGGGATACGCTCAACCAAAGGTGCTGGAACCCCTGCCGGGCATCAAATTCGAGGTGGGACAGGACGTCAACACCCGTATGCCCCTGATCACGGTCAAGGGCATCGATAAAGAGGTTGTGGGTCAACAGGCTGCGCTGATTCGGCGCGTGCGTCCACCGGAGCCCTACAAAGGGATGGGCATCAGATATCGAGGCGAACAGATACGGCGTAAAGCCGGTAAGAGCGGCAAAGCTGGCGGTAAAGGCGGCAAAGGGAAGGGGAAGTAAGCCATGATAAAACATAAGAACGTTGCCCCCCGTCAAAGGGGAAGGTTACTGCGCCATGCGCGGGTACGCAAGAAAATCCGGGGTACTGCGGAACGACCGCGCCTGGTGGTGTTCCGTAGCCTGAAGTACATCTATGCGCAGGTGATAGACGACGAGAAAGGGCATACTATCGCTGCTGCCTCGTCGCTGGAGCCCGCTCTGCGCAACTCTCTGCCCAAAACCGACAACATCGAAGCTGCCAAAGCCGTTGGCAGGCTCATTGCGGAACGCGCTATCGATGCGGGAGTACGACACGTGGTGTTTGACCGCGGCGGCTATAAGTATCACGGGCGCGTCAAAGCGCTGGCAGATGCGGCACGAGAAGGGGGACTGGAGTTCTGAGATGGCACGAATAGACCCGGAGACACTCAACTTGCAGGAGCGCGTTATCCGTACGAACCGCGTGCAGAAGACGCACAAGGGTGGTCGTACGATGAGCTGGAACGCGCTGGTAGTAGTTGGCGATGGTGAGGGACACGTGGGCGCAGGGCTGGGAAAAGCCCGTGCCATTCCCGATGCCATCCGCAAGGGCGTGGAAGACGCCAAGAAACGGCTGATTGAGGTGCCCATCGTGGGGACTTCTATCCCGCATCAGGTGGTTACCTCGTTTGGGGCGTCGATAGTGATTCTGAAGCCTGCCTCGCCCGGTACCGGCGTGGTGGCGGGCACCTCGATGCGTGCTATTCTGGAAGCCGCCGGTGTAAAAGACGTGCTGGGCAAGTGCCTGGGCTCCAGAAATCCCATCAACGTGGCATGGGCGACCATCAAAGCGTTGCAGATGCTCAAGCGCGTGGAGCATGTAGCGGAGATGCGCGGTAAGCAGCCGACGCAGATTGTGCCCTGGATGCGCAAATACCTGGAAGGCAAGGAGGAGGGAACGACCGATGGCTCTTAAGATTACCCTCGTCCGTAGCCCCATCGGCTATACCAAAAGACAGAAGCGCACCGTGGAGGCGCTGGGCTTGCGCCGCCTGCACCAGAGCGTGCTGAAGCCCGATAACCCGGCTATCCGGGGCATGGTGCGCAAGATAAGTCATCTGGTGACTGTTGAAGAAGTGGCTGACAACGCGGTCACAGAGGAGGCTGCGAATGTTTCTGCATGAACTGAAACCCAACCCCGGCGCTACTCATCGCCGTAAGCGAGTAGGACGAGGCATCGGTTCGGGGCATGGCAAGACCGCCGGTCGCGGCACGAAAGGACAGAAGGCGCGCGACCAGGTGCCGCTGACCTTTGAAGGTGGACAGACGCCATTGCACCGCCGCCTGCCCCGCCTGAAGGGGTTCAAGAACCCTACCCACAAGGAGTACACGATTATCAACGTGGCTCTGCTGGAGGAGCGCTTCGAGGCGGGTGATGTCGTTACCCCTGAGTTGCTGCTGGAGCGACGCATTATCAAAAAGCTGGAAAAAGACGGGTTGAAGGTGCTTGGTGAGGGTGAACTCACCAAAGCACTCACCGTGCGTGCCCATAAATTCAGCAAAACTGCCGAGCAGAAGATTACGGCTGCGGGAGGCAGTGTGGAGGCGATTTAGCCATGCTTGAAACGCTGGTAGCCGCGTGGAAGTTACCCGACCTGCGCAAACGTATCCTGTTTGTGTTCGGGGCATTCGCCGTGTACACCGTGGGGTTGCATATCCCCGTTCCCGGCATCGACCACGCCGCGATGGAGCGCCTTTTCGCGCAGGGTGGGGTATTCGGACTGGTGGACGTGTTCTCCGGCGGTGCGTTGCGCAAATTCACCATCTTCGCGATGGGCATCGTGCCGTACATCAACGCCTCCATCATCATGCAGCTGCTGGTGGCAGCATTGCCGCAACTGAAGGAGCTGCAAAAGGAGGGCGAAACCGGACGCAAGGAAATCGCCAAGTACACCCGCTACCTGACGGTGGCTCTGGCGTTCCTGCAATCGCTGGGAATCAGCATCACGCTGGTGCGCTCGCAGATTCTCACCGCCACATGGTGGCAGCTTATCGTGACGGCGGTGGTGCTGACCGCCGGTACTATGTTCCTGCTGTGGCTGGGCGAACAGATTACCGACAAGGGCGTGGGCAACGGCGTCTCGCTCATCATCTTTGCCAGCATTACCGCCAGCCTGCCCTGGCAGATATCCAAAGTGTGGGAGTCCACTTCGCTACAGCAGGCGTGGATTAGCCTGATCCTGCTCGCTGTGGTGTTTCTGGGCACGGTCGTCGGCATCGTGTACGTCACGCAGGCGCAGCGGAAGATACCTATTCAACACGCGAGGCGCATCGTCGGGATGCGGCAGGTTGGCGGGCACAGCTCGTTCCTGCCCCTGAAAATCGCGATGGCGGGCGTCATCCCGATTATCTTCGCCATCTCGCTGATGCTGCTGCCGATGACCATCGCGACCGCTATCCCTGGCGACTCCGGATGGGTGTATTACCTGAAACGGGCGGCGCAGTGGATGGCCCCGGGCGATAACCCCTTTGCGTTGCTGCTGTACGCGATTGTCATCGTGATTTTCACCTACTTCTACACTGCGGTACAGTTTGACGTGAACGACATCGCAGATAACCTGAAGAAGTACGGTAGCTACATCCCTGGTATCCGCCCCGGCAAGCCGACGGCGGACTATCTGGACAAAGTGGTGTCGCGCATTACCTTCGCGGGAGCGCTGTTCCTGGCGGCAGTGGCGGTTATCCAGTATATTGCTCCGTGGATTACGGGATTGTCGCTGAGCACGTTCTCGCTGGTGGGCGGCACTTCCCTGCTCATCGTGGTGGGGGTGGCTCTGGAGACGATGCAGAGTATCGAAGCGCAGATGCTGATGCGCAACTACGAGGGCTTCCTGCGCGAGTAGAGGTGGGGCACCCTTACTGCCCTGAGAAAGACAGGAGCGGTATTCTGTTGTCACGCTGAGTATCAGCGGAGCATCTGTTGGTAGCAGTAACACCAGGCAACGTTGCGGATAGGAGCGGAAGCAACCGATGATGTGGATATTCTTGGGTGCGCCTGGTGCCGGCAAGGGCACACAGGCGGAGCGGCTTCAGCAGGATTTCGGTTTCGTGCAAATTAGCACGGGTGAGCTGCTGCGGGAGGCGATGAGAGCAGGCACCGAATTGGGCAAAACCGTGCAGGGTTACGTGACGCGCGGTGACCTGGTGCCTGATGAAGTGGTCGCTTCGGTATTGCAGGAGCGACTGGTGCGGGGTGATACCGGAACAGGAGTGATACTGGACGGTTTTCCACGTACGGTACGTCAGGCAGAGATTCTGGAGGAAATGCTGGCTGAACACTGCTGGCAGCTGTGCGGGGTGTTGTACCTAGAAGCCTCGGAAGAAGTGGTGCAACAGCGTTTAGGCGGCAGGCGGAACTGCCCCCAATGTGGAGCCAACTATCACGTGGTCACCATGCCGCCCAAGGTGGAGGGACGTTGCGACCGTTGCGGGGCGCAGCTAGTGGTGCGTCCTGATGACACCCCGGAGGCTATTCGCAAACGCCTCGAGGTGTACCGTGAGCAAACCGAGCCACTGGTTGCATTTTATGACCAGCGTGGAATGCTGGAACGTATCGACGCCAGCGGTGAGGTCGATGAGGTCTATCGCGCGGTGAAGGAGGCGGTCTCGCGTCGCTGGCAACGGTGTCTGGAAAAAGGATGATAATCATCAAGAGCCCAGCAGAGATTGAAAAGATACGCGCTGCGGGCAGAGTGCTGGCGAGGGTCCTGCGTACGCTCAGTGAATCGATAACACCCGGCGTTACCACCACGGCGGACCTCGATGCGCTGGCGGCTATTCTGGTGAAAGAGGCGGGTGGACGCGCCGCGTTCAAAGGCTATATGGGCTATCCCGCGCATATTTGCACTTCGGTGAACCATCAGGTGGTGCATGGATTGCCGTCGAACCGGGTGCTGATGCCGGGCGATATCTTGAGCATCGATATGGGGGTGGAACTGGACGGCTATTACGCCGATGCCGCTGTTACCGTACCGATTGGCGAAATCACGCCGGAGGCGCAGCGACTGCTGGATGTCACCCGCCAGGCGCTGTACGTGGGGATAGACCAGGCGCAGGTGGGGAAGCGCATCGGCGATATCGCCTCCGCCATTCAGAAGTTTGTGGAGAAGCAGGGTTACTCGGTGGTGAGGGAACTCGTAGGGCATGGGGTGGGCAAAAAGATACACGAAGACCCGCCGGTGCCGAACTACGGAAAGCCGGGTACCGGACCGTTGCTCCGTGAGGGCATGACACTGGCGATTGAGCCGATGGTGAACCAGGGCAAGTCGCAGGTGGTTTGCCTGTCTGATAAGTGGACCATAGTGACAGAGGACGGTAAGCTCTCTGCTCACTTTGAGCATACAGTAGCCATTACTCGTAAGGGTCCGCTGATCCTTACGGTAGAGTGAGTACACACCCGTTGCGCGGGTGGGGATAGAGGCTATGGCTAAGAAACAGGAGCCTGTCGAGAAGGAGAAAGGGCTTCAGGTAGAAGGCACAGTGGTAGAGACCCTTCCGAACGCGATGTTTCGCGTGCAGATTCAGGAAGGGCACATTGTGCTGGCGCACGTTTCCGGCAAGATGCGGATGCACTTCATCAAAATCCTGCCCGGGGACCGTGTGCTGGTGGAACTGTCGCCCTATGACCTGACTCGCGGGCGAATTATCTATCGCTACAAGTAGCGTGTGGTCGCCCGGAAGGAAAAGAAGCACTTGCCGAAAGGGGGAGACTTTCGGTATAATAGGTATTTGCGTGTCCTTTTGGGCTTTGCATTCGGGCTGACAAGGGGTTCTGAGCATGAAAGTTAGAGCATCAGTGAAGAAAATCTGCAACGATTGCAAAATCATACGGCGCAGAGGCGTGGTTCGGGTCATCTGCAAAAAGAACCCGAAACACAAGCAACGTCAGGGTTAAGGAGGCAGTACGTTGGCACGCATTGCTGGTGTAGACTTGCCACGAGATAAGAAGATCGAGTACGCCCTGCCGTATATTTACGGCATCGGGCTGTCGAGCGCGCGTAAGATACTGGCGCAGTGCGGGATTGACCCGTCGACGCGCGTGCGTCAGCTCACGGAAGGCGAAATCAGCCGTCTGCGCGAGGTGATCGACCGCGAATATCGCGTAGAGGGCGAGCTGCGCCGTGAGGTGCAGCAGAACATTCGTCGTCTTATCGAGATAGGCTGCTATCGTGGTTTGAGGCACCGCCGTGGACTGCCGGTGCGAGGTCAGCGCACGCGCACCAATGCGCGCACTCGCAAAGGTCCGCGCCGCACCGTGGGTACCAAGCGGAAGAAGAAGTAATAGGGGAGGCATCACGAGATGGCGAGAAAAGCCGTTACCACGCGACAGAAGGTAAAACCGAAGAAGAACATCGTTCACGGTGTTGCGCATATCCAGTCCACCTTTAATAACACGATAGTGGCGATTACCGATGTGAATGGCAACGTGATTGCCTGGTCGAGCGCAGGAGTAGTGGGTTTCAAAGGCGCACGCAAGGGCACTCCTTTCGCGGCACAAATGGCGGCGGAGGACTGTGCCCGTAAGGCAATGGAACACGGTGTGCGCAAAGTAGATGTGGAAGTCAAGGGTCCGGGACCCGGACGTGAAACCGCAATCCGTGCCCTGCAGGCGGTAGGGCTGGACATTCTCTCTATCAAGGACGTGACACCGGTACCTCATAATGGCTGTCGTCCGCCCAAGCGACGCCGGGTGTAAAGGAGCAGGAGGAGTTTCATTCGATGGGTATTGCATCACCGAAGTGTCGTTTGTGTCGCCGCGAGGGCGTCAAGCTGTTTCTCAAGGGCGAGCGATGCTACACCAAGAAATGCGCCATTGAGCGCGAAAGCCGTCGCAAGCCGCCAGGGCAGCATGGCGCCATGGCAGTCAGCAAGAAACTGACCGACTACGGCAAACAGTTGCGGGAGAAACAGAAGCTGCGGCGCATTTATCGCATGGAGGAACGCCCGTTCCGCACGTACGTGGATGAGGCAATCCGACGTCCGGGCGTGGCGGGAGAAAACCTGCTGCAGCTGCTGGAAATGCGGTTGGACAATGTGGTCTACCGGCTGGGATTGGCGGTTTCGCGCGATCAGGCGCGGCAGCTGGTGTCTCATGGCTTTTTCACCGTGAACGGGCGAAAGGTGAATATCCCCTCCTACCAGCTGCGTCCTGGTGACGAAGTATCTGTGGCGCAGGGTAAGCGCGACTCCGAACCGATACGCAGTAACTTGGCGAAGCGGGGAGCGCATATCCCCGACTGGTTGACCTTCGACACGACAACGCTGACGGGGCGAGTGGTGGCACGTCCGACCCGTGAGCAGATTGATACCGATGTCGAAGAGCAGATGATTATCGAATTCTACTCGCGATAACGGCATTCTGGTGTTCGCCGTGTGTGGATAGTGAGACAGAGCGCACCGCGAACACCGATGACTGGGCGAGATGGACAAAATGCCGTAAGGAGGCAGAGAGTCCGAACGATGGCAGAACCACTACTCGTGCCGCGCATCGAATCGATCGAGCAAAGCGGCACCTATGGCAAATTTGTCGTGGAACCTCTGGAAAGGGGTTTCGCTACCACGCTGGGCAATGCCCTGCGGCGTGTGCTGTTGTCGTCTATTCCGGGTGCAGCAGTCACCGCCATCAAGGTGGAGAAAGTGCTTCATGAGTTCTCCACCATTCCCGGTGTGAAAGAAGACACCACCGAGCTGATTTTGAACATCAAGGAACTGGCGGTGCGCGCACCGGGCGGTGGTAGACCGAACGAAGTCATCACGCTGACCGTAGACGCACGTGGACCGGGTGTGGTGACCGGCGCAGACGTGCATTGTCCCAACGATGTGGAGATTGCTAACCCTGAGGTCTACCTGGCGACCATCAGCGAAGAAGGGGCAACCCTGCGGATGGACCTGTATGTACAGCGGGGGCGAGGCTATGTGGCACCGGAGAAGGTGACCTTGCCGGATTCTCTGGCGAAGACCATCGGCGTCATACCTATCGGTGCGATGTTCTCGCCCGTGCGCAAGGTGAACTATATCGTGGAGTCCACGCGCGTTGGCTTTAAGACCGACCTCGAGCGGCTCACGTTGGAGATATGGACGAACGGTACCATCTATCCGGTGCATGCTTTGCAGGATTCCGCGCGGATTCTGCGTGAGTTCATGGACATGTTCGTGCGCATGGATGCCAGCGCGTCGTTGCCGCTATCTCCAGAGACCGCGTTGCTGCCTGCCAATGTGCCTGATGTGCGGGTGGAAGAGCTGGATTTCTCGGTGCGTACCTATAACTGCCTCAAAAGAGCGGGTATAAGCAGTGTACGCGACCTGGTGCACCGCACCCAGAGCGAACTGATGAGCATCCGCAACTTCGGCAAGCGGTCTCTGTACGAAGTGCGCGAAAAACTGGCACAGCTCGGGTTGACCCTGCGAGGTGAGAACCTTGCGCAGGTGATGGAGGAACTGGCGGCAGCTGCTGCCGAGGCGCACAAGGAAGAGAAAGAGGAAGAGGAAGGCAAGGAGTGAGTTTATGCGACATCTGGTTGGTCATCGTAAACTGGGACTGCCCAGCGACCAGCGTCGTGCGCTCTTGCACGGGCTGACGCAGCAGTTGTTTATTCACGAAGCCATCCGCACCACCGATACACGGGCGAAAGAGGTGCGTTCCATCGCCGAGAAGATACTCACGCTTGCGAAGCGCAACGACCTGCACTCGCGGCGGCTGGCTCGACGCATCTTGAAGTCCGAGAGCCTGGTGAAGCGGGTGTTTGATGAAATCGCCCCGCGTTATGCCAGCCGGAACGGTGGTTACACGCGCATCGTGCGACTGGGTAATCGTCGTGGGGATGGCGCGATGCTCGTGCTGCTGGAGCTCATCCAGTGAGCCTTGTCTATGCGTACGATTGCCGTGGTCATCGAATATGATGGCACGGACTTTGCAGGTTTCCAGGTACAGCGTGGTAAGCGCACCGTGCAGGCGGAACTCTGCCGGGCGGTGCAGAGGATAACCAAAGAGTCGGTACCTGTTATCGGCGCAAGCCGAACGGACGCGGGGGCGCACGCCACCGGGCAGGTGGTGCATTTTCGGACCACATGCCGTATTCCGGTGGAGAGGGTACCCGCAGCCCTGAACAGCGTGCTGCCAAGGGACATCGCAGCGCGCCGGGCGTGGGAAGCAGATGATAGCTTCCACGCGCGATACAGTGCCCGTTCGAGGGTGTATCGCTATACGATATGGAACCACCCGGTGCGCTCTGCGCTGATGGAGCGGTATGCCTATCGTGTGAGCCAGCCTCTGGATGTGGAGGCGATGCAGGAAGCGACAAAGTACCTCTTGGGCAAGCACGATTTTGCGGCTTTCGCCTCGGAGGCGGGGCGATACCGTAATACGGTGCGCGAGGTATACCGGGCTGAACTGCAACCGCGCTTGCCGCTGGTGTGGTTGCGCATCGAGGCAAACGGTTTTCTGCAGGGCATGGTACGCGCCATCATGGGCACTTTGATAGAGGTCGGTCTGGGCAAGCGTGCACCAGACACGATGGAGCATCTGCTGCAAGGCAGCGCCAAAGGCTGTGCCCTGTTTCATGTGCCAGCCCACGGGTTGTGTCTGGTAAGGGTGAACTATGACGAGAGCACTATTCGGAGGAGCGAACGAACAGGCGGGTAAAGGGCAATGACAATGAAAACCTATTCAACCAAGCCATCAGACATAAAACGCGAGTGGTTCGTTGTGGATGCGACGGACAAACCGCTGGGTCGCCTGGCGGCGGAGGTGGCAAAGATACTGCGCGGTAAACACAAACCCATCTTCGCGCCGCATCTGGATACCGGCGACTTTGTGATCGTGGTCAACGCCAGCAAGGTGAGGTTGACCGGTCACAAGGACGAGGAGCTCATCTACTGGCACACCATGTGGCCCGGCGGCTTGCGCTCCATCTCGCGAGGCAAGCTGATTGCCGAAAAGCCGGAGCGAGCCATCCGTCGCGCCGTGAAGGGGATGCTGCCGCACAACAAACTGGGCGCGGCGATGATTCGCAAGCTGAAGGTGTACGCCGGTCCGGAGCATCCACACGAGGCACAACAGCCGAAGCCGTTAGAGATTAAGGTTTAGTGAGGGAGACTATGGCAGAGGAGCAGGTACGCTATTACGCAACCGGTCGCCGCAAAACGGCGGTGGCGCGGGTGTGGCTGATGCCCGGCACAGGCAACATCACCATCAACGGCAAGCCTGCGCGTGAGTATCTGGGCAGGTTTACGCTGGAGGCGATGGTGAATCAGCCCTTCGCTGTGACGAACACCGAGGGGCAGTTCGATGTGGTTGCCTACTGCAAGGGTGGTGGTATCAGCGGACACGCCGGCGCGGTGCGGATGGGTATCGCCCGTGCGCTGATTCAGGCGAAGCCGGATCTGCGTCCGATATTACGCCAGCTGGGCATCGTCACCCGCGACCCGCGCGTCAAGGAGCGCAAGAAATACGGTCGCAAGCGCGCACGCCGCGCCTTCCAGTACGTCAAGCGTTAATCTCACCGCAAAGCGAAAACCCCCCGCTCATACGAGCGGGGGGAAAGTTTACAGCATCGCGGCGTAGCGTAACCCCTCGGTATCCCACCAGCGCAGCGTGACTTTCTCCGCAAAATCCGCACACTCTTCCCACTCACGCACCATCAACGGTTCACCCCGCGCCGCTTCGAACTGCAAACCCAGCGAGGCATTATTGAGCAGGACCACATCTACCGGTA
>JAPWUZ010000341.1 GCA_028275265.1 Armatimonadota bacterium
GTCCTGTACCTGCCACTGTGCGTCCGTGCGGTTGAAGGTCTCCGGGAAGTTGCCCTGCAGGTTGCGCACGCCGAAACGACGCAGGTGTTCTCCCGTGCCGAAGGCGTCCAGCGTCATGACGAGATAACCTGCGTTTAAGAAGCGATGGAGAAGGCTTTCGCCACGTAGCCACGCCTCGGTGCCTTCTGGATGTAGCAGCAGTACCGCCTTGCCGGACACCGGTTTCGCTGGATGGAACAGGGCACCCAGCACGACTTCACCCGTTCCCCGACGCCGGAAAGTGATGCGGCGATGCGGCAGGGGGGTGCTGTTTTCCTGCTCGTCCAGCACCTCTACCTGCGAGGGCATCACCGTCTCTACCGCCAGCGTGTGCATCCAGGCACTGCCCAGCCATCGGCGAAATGCAGGGATCTGCTGTGGAGTGCGCGGGAAGCGTTTGCGTAGCTGCTCGGCGTCCATCTGGCGTAAAGCCTCCAGCACGGCATCCCCACGCTGATACTCTGCGGGCAGAACCCCGTCAGGGAAGACACGCACCTTCTCCGGAGGGTCTACCGTAAAGGGCGGCTCGTGCTCGGGTGCGTGGACACCCAGCCACTTGCCGAAGAAGGCGTAAACCGCCTCGCGACTGGCGCGGTTGTAGTTGTGACCTGCTTCATAGCGCACGGCGGAGATGCGCGACTCCGCCCCCAGCAGGGCGTATATCGCTCTGGCGGCGGGGTATTCCTCCTCCATCGTGTTCTTTGTCCAGTCGCCTGTCGCTGCCACCAGTAACAGCGGGCGCGGCGCTGCCAGCGCGGCGATTTCCACGTTGTTAGTATCCAGGCGTAAGCCGGGCGCGTTTTCGCAGAAGCAGCCGCCCTGATAATGCGCAGACACCATACACACCGGCGCGGCGGCAGCTACGCGCGGCTCTACCGCCGTCAATAGGAAGGTCTGTGTGCCCCCGCCGGATGAGCCCGTGCAGCCGATGCGGCGGGTATCCACCTCTTTGAGGGTATGTAGCAGGTCCATCGCCCGCAGGCTGTTCCATAACTGCAGGCGCAAGAGATGTATTCCCCACAGCTCCCACTCTTTTGAGACGCGCTGGTGAGGCAGCTGCAGGCTATCGTTGTAGCCTACCATGTCATAGCTGAGCGCGATGTAACCCTGCTTCGCCAGATTCACACACAATCCCGCATAGGAGGTATCGCTGTTGTCATTCGGGTTGTTTTCCAACCTGCCCGCGCGAGCGTGACCATGCGGACACAGTACTGCCGGAAACGGCGGTTTCTTGCCCACAGGGCGATACAGATTTCCCGTGCAAAGGAAACCGGGGAAGCTTTCGAAGTACACTTTTTCCACGCTGTAGTCTTCATGCTCGATACGCCCGAAGAATCTGGCTTTCAAAGGCGTGCGCGGTGGCACGGGCAGTAACCCCGCGCTGTTCAAAATGTGTTCTCTCAGCCACCTCGCCCGTGCCTCCCATTGCTGGCGTGTGGAATAAGCGGGTGTTGGCAAATGCATCTCCCCGTGTCGCACGCTGCTCACGCGCTCATCGCGGTGTGGGATTTCCATCTTGCACCCTCCGATTGCCCGGTGACATTTCTCATAAACTCTACGCCAGCGAAACCGTCATTCCTGCAAAACGTCTGGAATGCTGGTAGAATATCGTCAGCACCGCACAGGAGGTTTCTGATGAACAAACTGCTGGTGTTGCTGCTTCTGTTCATGGCTTCGCTGGCGTGGGCGGGAGGCGAAAACAGTCCCTGCGCCAGGCTGTTGCCATCCGCCGAACTGAAGGACTGGAAAGAGGTGCAGGGGTCCTACCTGTACGGAAAAGGGGAAGGGTTAACCAGCATCTACGACGGTGGCTACCAGACCTACACGAAGGCAGGGGTGCTGGAAGCTGCCCAAAAGCTGTACCAGAAAGGCGACCTGTATGTGACCGTCACCACGCACACGATGAAGGACGCCACCGCCGCCCGTCGGTTCGTAGAGTACTGGCGCAACACGCACCGCAAGCAGAAATCCCAGCCTCTGAATCTGAGCGGAATCGGGTTCCGGTTGCAGGCGGACGGCGCGACCACCTTCTACTGGGCAAGCGGGCGGTTTTTCGTGACGGTCATGGTGACGCGCGATGACCGCCGCGCGGCAGACGAAGGGTTGAACGTGCTGCGCGCGGTAGTGGCACGTGCTTCTAAAGTCAAGTGAACAGGGCACGCCAGCCGCTGGCGTGCCCCTTGCGTGCTTACGTATTGGAAGTGCCGCCCGGGATGCCCGACAGGTCGCAGGGAAGCGTGTACGTCGGGACGGTTCCCGACGAGGTGGGCGAGGTGCCGGGGATGTTGCCTCGGCGTGGATAGTACTTGGCGTGTCCGTCCACAAAGTTCACGTTAAACCCGTCTGAGTGGCGCGGGTGGGCAGGGAAGTTGTCCCAGCCGAACGGACCGGTCGGCGCAGGACAGGTAGGATCTACTTGGGGAGCACCCGGTGCCACGTACGTTGAATCGTAGAACATGGTCGTGTTAGCAGGCTCCCCGACGGCGCCCAAACTCACCACAGGGTCCTGGTCAAATAGTCCCGGGGGCAGTGCTGGGTCTTGAAACAGCGCGAAGTTCATCGCGTAGGAGGCGTAGCGGAATGTTCCGCTGGTGCGCAAGCCCAATGGCTGCAGCAGGGCTGCGAAATCGATACCCGGTCGCTGCGAGGGGCAGACCATAATGTC
>JAPWUZ010000342.1 GCA_028275265.1 Armatimonadota bacterium
GAGCGGGTGCGGTTGTACAGCGCCACGCACTCTGCGCCCTGCAGCTCCTTCCAGCCCGCCAGCTGATACCGCGACCAGAACCCCGTGCCGAAAATGGCAAAGCGTAACGTTTGCATCCATTCACCTCCCCGCAGCGAGTTTACGATGCGAACAGTGGAATCTCCTTTCCGCCCTTTAGCAAGGTATACTATTACCAGCGATAATCGGAGGGATACGTGATGTGCCTGGCGATACCGGGGCAAATCTTGAGCATCGAAGGCGATGACCCACTGACTCGCACGGGCAAGGTGAGCTTTGGCGGCGTTGTGAAGGACGTGAATCTCGCCTACGTGCCCGAAGCGAAGGTGGGCGATTACGTGATAGTGCATGTCGGCTTTGCCATTAGTGTGGTGGATGAAAAGGAGGCACAGGAAGTCTTCGAATACCTGCGCCAGATGGAAGAGCTGGGCGAACTTCAGGAGCAACCCACATGAGGTTCATCGAGGAATATCGCGATGCGGATGCAGCCCAGCGCTTCGCGGACGCCATCCGCAAGACTGTCACGCGTCCGTGGACGGTGATGGAGGTATGCGGGGGACAAACGCACGCCATCATGAAGTTCGGCATCGATGAGCTGCTGCCCCCGCAGGTGACCTTGCTACACGGTCCGGGCTGTCCGGTGTGCGTAACGCCAGTGGAGCTGATCGACAAGGCGGTGGAGCTGGCGTCGCGCCCCGAGGTCATTTTCTGCTCCTTTGGCGACATGCTGCGCGTGCCGGGCACGAAGGGCGATTTGCTCTCCGCGAAGGCTGCGGGTGGGGACGTGCGCATGGTGTATTCGCCGATGGATGCGCTGCAGCTCGCGCTGAACAACCCCGACAGACAAGTGGTGTTTTTCGCGGTGGGATTCGAGACCACTGCGCCCGCCAACGCGATGGCGGTGTATCAGGCGAAGCGCATGGGTGTGAAGAACTTTTCCATTCTGGTCTCCCACGTGCTGGTTCCGCCTGCGATTGAGTCCATTTTGAATGCGCCGAACAACCGGGTGCAGGGCTTTCTGGCGGCAGGGCATGTCTGCACCGTGATGGGCTACACCGAGTATGAACCCATTGCGAAGAAGTATCACGTGCCCATTGTGGTAACGGGCTTCGAGCCGGTGGACATCCTGCAGGGCATCTATATGTGCGTGAAGCAGCTCGAAGAGGGCAGGGCAGAGGTGGAGAATCAGTATGCCCGTTCGGTGCGGCGCGAGGGCAACCGCCCGGCGCAGGAGCTGATTCGGGAGGTGTTCGAGGTGGTGCCTCGCAAGTGGCGTGGCATCGGCGAAATCCCGCAGAGTGGACTGGGTCTGCGCGAGCCGTATCGGGAGTACGACGCCGAGCGGCGGTTTGCGCTCGCCACCGGCAGTGTGGAGGAAGCCTCGGAGTGTATCAGTGGGCTCATCTTGCAGGGGGCGAAGAAACCTACCGACTGCCCCGCGTTCGGCACGAGGTGTACGCCGGAGCACCCGCTGGGCGCGACGATGGTCTCCTCCGAAGGGGCGTGCGCGGCGTACTTCAAATATCGCCGCCGGAGCTAAGCGGCGCGCTGGTGGCGCAGATCACTCTCCGCCCGCAGCTGTTGTAAGTTTTCGATGATAAGCTCGCAGACGGACTCCAACACTTCTGGCTCTGACACTCCTTCTCGTATCATGCCGTGCATCCGTTCATGTGCCTCATGTAGTTGATGGTACGCGTCCGTATCTCCGTACAGCCGCTCGCCCACCGCCTGCTCCCACATGTGGAGCCGGCACGGCATCCTGCCGCAGGCGGAAGAGCACGCTCCGCTAATCAGTCGCCGGCGCGTTTGCAGTACATCGTATGCCAGTTGCGAAAATACCTGCTGTTCGGCGAGTCCACCTGGGTCCTGAACTGCCTGCTGCAGCCGGGAGAGCCACTCCTCCTCGGGCAGGGTATCCACGCGAATGCCCGCGTGAGCCGCGTGCGTGACCCGGTTGCGTCCCTCCCGTTTGGAGACGTATAACGCCTGGTCCGCCTCCTCAATGAGGGTTTCGGGATTTACCGTGTGCAGGGCAAGCGTGGACACTCCCAAGCTTACTGTGATTTGTCGGTAACAGCACGGGATTTCGGAAATGCGCTGGCGTATCTGCTCGGCAAAGTCCAGCGATTCATGCACATCGCTGCCCGGCAACAGCACTACAAACTCCTCACCCCCGTAGCGTGCCGCACAGCGCAGGTTGTCTTCGAACTGACGCAACGTGTTGGCGACCAGACGCAGTACCTCGTCGCCCGCCTGATGCCCGAAGATGTCGTTGAACTGCTTGAAGTGGTCTACATCCAGCACCACGATCGACAGAGCTTGCTCGCGCCGCAGCGCATAGAAGAACTCGCGTCCCAGCCTGTCGCGGAAGCTGCGATGATTAATCAGTCCTGTCAAGCCGTCGGTATGGGCGATGCGCTCCAGACGGGCGTTGGCTTCCGCCAGTCGCGCGGTAATCTGCTGCAGCTGGTCGTTTTGTGCCTCCAGTTCGTCGCGCTGCGCCTCGATCAGCTGCTCCTGCGCCTTGCGCTCGGTGATGTCGATGTTGGCACTGATGGCGCCGACCACCTGCCCGTCGGTGTCAATCAGCGGGAAGGTGCTGCACAGCACCCATCTGGTCTCTCCGTCTTTGGTTCTATCCTGCCACTCGATGTTTCGAAACGCCTCACCGCCAAACAC
>JAPWUZ010000343.1 GCA_028275265.1 Armatimonadota bacterium
GCGCGGAGGCGCGCAAAATCCGCCTGCTGATGCATCGCACCATCCTGCGCCAGTTTCTGGAGGCGTACAGCAAGCCCATCTACGAATGGTGCGAACAGCACGGACTGCAACACACCGGCCACTACAACGCCGAGGATACCTTCCACGGGCAGATTGTCTGTCATTACGGCGGGATTATGGCGCACTATCGCTATCAACAGGCACCCGGCATCGACCACCTCTGCCGCGTGGCACACAATCACCTGTTCACCGTCAAACAGGTCTCCTCAGCGGCCCGGCAGCTGGGCAGGAAGCGCGTGCTAACCGAAATCTTCGGTGTCAGCCGCCACACCAACACCTTCGAGGACTTCAAGTGGCTGGGCGACTATGACCTGGTGCTGGGAGCCAACTTCTTCTGCCCCCACCTCACCTGGTACTCCGGCAAAGGGAGGCGCAAGCGCGACTACCCGCCTAACTGGAACTATCAGCAGACCTACTGGGACGACCTCAAGCCCCTGAATGACTACTTTACCCGCGTAGCATACGCCCTCACGCGCGGCAAGGCGTCGGTGGACATCCTGCTGTTGCATTCCATCGAAAGCGCAACTGCCGCGCGACGCTTCGGAGTAGAGGTGCAGGGGCAGGTGCAGGACAACGCACGACGCACCCCGCTGGACGTGCCCACCGCCGACCTGCGTGCGGCAGATGAACTGGACGCGCTGATGCGCAAGACGCTGGACGCCATCCTCAACGCGGGCTATGACTGCGACCTCGGCGACGAAGGCTATATCGAGGACATGGGGCGTGTGGAAGGCAACCGCTTCATCATCGGCGAGATGGGCTATCAGGTAGTTGTGGTGCCGCCCGCCACGACGTGGAGACCAAAGACCTACGAGCTGCTGAAACAGTTCGCGCAGAACGGCGGCAGGGTCATCCTGCTGGGTGAACTGCCGTCTGAGCTGGACTGCGAGCCTGCTCGCGAGAAGTGGCTGGAGCTCGCCAACCATCCCAACGTGCGCTCTCTGCCCTGCGCCGTCGAAGCCATCCAGAACGCCATCGACGAGATTGCGCCGGGCGACTTCACCCTCAAGGGGGCGGATGGCAAGGCGGTACCCATGACCTACCTGCAGCACCGCGTCGACGGCGAGGAGCACATCTTCTTCATCGTCAACTCTGACCGCAACGCGGGCAGGGATTACGTGCTGACGCTCAAAGGCGCGGCGGGCAAGCCAGTGCTGAAATGGGACGCGGTGCAGGCAACCTGCCAGCGCGTGAATACCATCCAATTGGGCAACGACCTGCGCTATGAGTTCAACCTGCCTCCGTGTGGGTCACTGTTGCTGACGGTAGGCTCGGATGTGCCCAACGCGCAGGTGGAGGAACGCCTGCCCGACCTGCGTCAGGGCGAGGTCATCCCACTCCCGCAAGAATTCGACTTCACCCGCACCGACCTGAACGTGCTGGTGATGGACCGCATCAGCGTCTCGTTCGACGGGGGCAACACCTTCGAGCCAGAAGAGTACGAGTGGCGGGTGCGCAGGTCGCTGGCAAAGCGGTTCGGCACGGAGGAGACCCTGCAGTGGCAGCCGTGGGTGGCGATTCGCAAAAGGCTGTTCGAAGGCAAGGGAGGCGACATTGTGCTGCGCTACCGCTTCCTCAGCGACCTCGAGAAGCCGAAGAGCTATGTGGTCATCGAAGACCTCCACAAGGGCAAGCTGACCGTGAACGGACACCCCATCCGCTGGGACAGCCCAGAAGACCTCGGCTGGTACTGGGACAGGGGGTTCCGGATGGCGGAAATCACCGAGTTGGTGCAGCGGGGCGAGAACATCGTGGACTTCGCCGTGCATTACGACTTCCTCACGGAGGTGGAGACCGCCTACGTGGTGGGCGATTTCGGCGTAGCGATGGTCGACCCCTTCCGCGCCAAACTGGTGGAGGAGCCGAAGCGGCTGAAAGTCGGCTCGTGGAGCACGCAGGGCTATCCGTTCTACACGGGCAGGATGGTATATCAAACCGGCTTCGCTGTGCCATCCGGCAAGCGGTTGTTCCTGCGGCTGATGCGTCCATCGGGCACGCTGTTCAAAGTGCGCCTCAACGGCAAGGAGGCGGGCAAAATCCTGTGGCGCCCCTATGTGCTGGAGCTCACTCCGCTGGTGCAACCCGGTCAGAACCGGCTGGAGATCGAGGTGGTCTCCTCGCTGCAGAATGCGTGGGGACCGCTGCACGAGAAGAACGGTGATGACAACCTGTGGGCGGGACCCAACGCCTTCCAAGAGGAGTGGTTCCTGCGCGAGGAGCTGAACAGCTTCAACTACGGTTTGCTGGGCGGTGCGGAGCTGGTGGCAATTTGACCTCACCCCCACCCCCTCTCCTAAGAGGAGAGGGGTGTGATTTGCCCTGACCCCCGTCCCCTCTCCCACGCAGCGGGAGAGGGGGTGTTTGAACCTCACCCCCATACGCATCAAGCTAAGGGATGACAAAGGGGAAGCACCTCTGGCATAATGAGACCATACCCAACTCGTGCCAGGAGGAGCTTCCCCTGAGCACTTTACCACAAGTGGCTCGATGCATGCAAACCGTCTTGACCGACGAAGCCGATGCCGCCGGGCGCCGCAGCGGCTTTATCCAACGACAAGTCAAACTGACAGGCGGCACTTTTGCCCAAACGCTGGTGTTCGGCTGGCTCTCCAACCCCG
>JAPWUZ010000050.1 GCA_028275265.1 Armatimonadota bacterium
GACGGCAAATCGTTCGGCTGAATGACTTTCGCCCGAATGGCATCGTCGATATCGTGATTGACATAGGCGATTCGGTCGGCGATGCGTACCACCTGCGCCTCCAGCGTGCATTCATCGGGCAGAATGTCGGCATCCAGGTCGGCTCTGCCTTTACTGTGGTACAGGATACCTTCCCGCGTCTCGTGGGTCAAGTTCAGTCCCTTGCCCTCCCGCTCCAGTACATCCACCACGCGCAGGCTCTGCTCCCAGTGGCGGAATCGCTTGCCGGGCAGATATTCCTGCAATACTTCGTCCAGCGCCTGCTCGCCCGCGTGCCCAAACGGCGGATGCCCCAAATCGTGTGCCAGCGCGATGGCTTCGGTTAGATCCTCATTGAGGCGCAGGGCGCGGCTGATGGTGCGGGCAATCTGCGCCACCTCCAGCGTGTGTGTCAGGCGCGTGCGATAGTGGTCTTCTTCAGGATCAAGGAAGACCTGCGTTTTATGCTTCAGGCGACGGAACGCCTTGGAGTGTAACACCCTGTCGCGGTCTCTCTGGAAACAGGTTCTGACCGGGCAGGGTGGCTCGGGGCGCAGTCTGCCGCGCGATTGCGCGCTTTTCGCCGCGTAGGGCGAGAGGGTCTGCAACTCCCATTGCTCAATCTGTTGGCGGATGGAACCGTCCCGAATAGAGATGCTGGTCATGGATAAACACTCAGCACTGGGTTCGGCAACATTGATAGTATACCGTATTATGCACGCAGGCGCAACGCGAGATGGGGTCCCGACGGAGTGTCTACCGTCTACGCCCTCGCAGGAGATGCCGCCCGCGAAGGAGAACTATTTGTCTGGGGTACGGTGTACGGTCCCCGATCTAACAACGGCGTTAGGAAGGAGAAACGGAAGATGGTTATCGGCGTGCCGCGAGAGATTAAGGACAGCGAGTTCCGTGTGGCGATGGTTCCCGCTGGCGTGGAGATACTGACCAAAGCAGGGCACACCGTGCTTATCGAATCGGGCGCGGGTAAGGGCACCGGCATCACCGACGAAGAGTACGCGCAGGCAGGCGCACGAATCGTGCCCGATGCGCAGACGGTGTACGCGCAATCGGATATGGTGGTCAAGGTGAAGGAACCGTTGCCACAGGAGTATCCTCTCATCCGTCCCGGACAGGTTCTGTTTACCTATTTCCACTTCGCCGCCGATGAGGGCTTGACGCACGCCATGATACGCAGCGGGGCGGTGTGCATTGCCTACGAGACCATCCAGCTGGACGACGGCTCGCTACCGCTCCTGATTCCGATGAGCGAAATCGCAGGGCGGATGGCGATTCAGGAGGGGGCGAAATATCTGGAGCGACCGATGGAAGGGCGGGGCATTCTGCTCTCCGGCGTGCCGGGGGTGCGCCCCGCGCATGTGCTGGTGCTTGGCGGCGGCGTGGCAGGCACAAACGCAGCGAAGATAGCCGCGGGCATCGGCGCGAACGTCACGGTGATGGACATCAACACTGCCCGCCTGCGGGTGCTGGAGGACATCCTGCCCAAGAACGTGGACACGCTGATGTCCAATGCCTACAACATCCGTGAGGAGCTGCGCCGCGCGGATTTGGTCATCGGAGCGGCACTGCGTCCGGGGGCGCGTGCGCCCATTCTCATCACGCGCGACATGCTGTCGCTGATGAAGCCGGGCGCGGTAATTGTGGACATCAGCATCGATCAGGGCGGCATTGCCGAAACATCTAAACCCACTACTCACTCGCATCCAACCTACACGGTGGACGGCATCATCCACTATTGCGTGGCGAACATGCCCGGCGCGGTGCCCGGTACCAGCACCTACGCGCTGACCAATGAGACCACCCGCTGGGTGCTGGAGCTGGCGAACCTCGGCTGGCGGGAGGCAGCACGCAAGCATCCGCCTCTGCAACGCGGGCTGAATATCGTAGAGGGAAAGGTCACTTATGCTGCGATTGCGGAGCTGTTCGGGCTGACCTACACGCCAGCGGAGGCGGTGCTGTGACTGCCTCTATTGAGACCAGTCCTCTATCAGCAAGACCGAAAGGCAGGCTACCTGCAGGCAGCCTGCCCTTGAATGGAACCTTTACACCGTGACCGGCATTCCGTTTTGTGCGGCGGACTTCCACGCGGCTTCGGTCATCTCGATCACGCGCAGCCCACACTCCGGCGGCGACTCCACCGGTACCCCCTTCAGGATGGCATCCACAAAGTTGCGTCCGGGGCTGCTGCCGGCGGGCATGTCCTTCTCGGTCAGGTCGTGTCGCTTGCCCGCGGCGTCCACGAACTGCAGGTGTCCGTTACGGTACAGAAACATACCCTCGCTGCACCAGAAGGTGATGTCCTCGTGCCAGGTCGGAGCGTTGCCCACGATGGACATGTTGCCCAGCGCACCATTGCGGAACTTGATGGACAGCGCGCTATTGATGTCTACTTTCGACTCGAAGTTCTCCGTGAAGGCGGTGACCGTCTGTACCATCAGCCCGGTCGTCCACAGGATGATGTCCACCAGATGGCTGCCCGAGTCGTTCAGCTGTCCGCCTCCGGAGAGCTCGGGGTCCTGACGCCAGGTGCCCATCGTGCCCTTGTACCAGCCCTGGCACTGCAGTGCGGAGATGAACTGCACCTCGCCCACTTTACCGGACTCGATGCTCTGCTTGATGTAGCGGAACTGCGGGGCGTAGTGACGCTGGTAGGCAACCAGCCCCACCTTGCCCGTTTCCTTGAAGCGGTTGACCAGAATCCTCGCGTGCTCGATGGTGCATACCATCGGTTTCTCAATCAACACGTGCAGACCTTTGTCCAGTGCGTCCATCGCCTGCTGGAAATGCTGCGTGTGTGGCGTGATGATGGCTACTGCATCCATCGGCACCTTTTCCAGCATTTCGCGGTAGTCCTTGAAAACAGGGACGTCTTTCAAAGAGGGAAAAGCCTCGATGCATCGTTTGATTTGCTCGTCGCTGGGGTCGCACAGTGCGACGATTTGCGCTTCAGGAACGTTGGAGAAGAAGTTTTTCATGTGGGAGCGAGCCATGCCGCCACACCCAATGAAACCAATGCGTACCTTTCCTGCCATTCGATACCCTCCTAAAAACGGTGTATTACCAGATTACTGAAGGCGGGCTCGAATATCCTGCGCGGCGGGAGAACCTTCGCAGAGGCAGTCGGTATGTTCATGAAACCACAATGCCAATACCAGCGCGAACAACCTCTGCCAGTCCAAAAGCCCTCTTCGCCGGTGCATGACGCTTACCCCTGACTGACTGCCTGATGTATCGCCACGACCTGCGTCAGTAAACCTTCCAGCTCCCGTAAAGGAAACATGGTGGCGGGGTCAGACAGCCCCTGGTCAGGTTCAGGATGCACCTCCATGAAGAGGGCATCGATACCCACCGCCACCGCCGCCCGCACCAGATGGGGGATGAACTCGCGCCTGCCGCCGCTGCGTGAACCTGCGCCGCCTGGCAACTGCACGCTGTGGGTGGCGTCGAACACCACGGGAACCCCTAGCGCGCGCATCTGAGGTAGTGCGGTGAAATCCACCACCAGCGTGTTATAGCCGAAGGAGACGCCGCGTTCGGTCAACATCACCCCCGCCGCGCCACTCTCGCGTAGCTTCTCCACCACGTGGCGCATATCCCATGGCGCCATGAACTGACCCTTTTTCACGTTCACCGGCTTGCCGGTGCGTGCGGCGGCGACCAGCAAATCGGTCTGTCTGCACAGAAACGCGGGTATCTGCAACAGGTCTACCACTTCGGCGGCGCGTTCTGCCTGCCATGGCTCGTGGATATCGGTGGTTACCGGCACTCCGACCTGTTGTTTGACGGTTGCTAACACGCGCAAGCCCTGCTCGATGCCCGGTCCCCGGAAGGAATGCAGTGAGGTGCGGTTGGCTTTGTCAAAAGAGGCTTTGAAGATGTAGGGGATACCCATCCGCTGGCAAATAGACTTCAGCTCGCTGGCTACCTGCAGGCACAGCGCCTCGCTTTCAATTACGCACGGTCCGGCGATCAGCGCAGGCACTCCTGCACCGATAACCACCTCTTCGACATATACTGGGGCAATGACCTGTTCGTCCATGCCTATATGATAGCAACACCGAGCGAGAGGTGCAAGTGATGGAAAGGATGCCAAGGAGCAACCTTGACACCTCTCCTGAGCTTTCGGTATACTATTGGGCGATTGAGAAATCCTTCGCGAACTGGCAAGATGAAGAAGAGCCGGCGAATGTATGAACATCTTCCGCAGCCGCGTGGCAGGCGGTTTTTTATTGAGCAGGAGCGCGGGGTCACCGACGTGCGGGTGGAGATCGGACTGGCGCACGTGCGCGTGCGCGCCGGTTCGGGCGAAAAAGGGTTACAGAATCACCTGAAAGTGCTGGAAACCATTGCGGAACAGGGTGTCAACGTCTCCCTGGTGAAAATCCATCACGACTGGATTACCTTCGCAGTGAGCCAAGCCGATGTGCCCAGAATCACCCATTGTCTCGATTCGCTTGGGCTCGACCACAAGATAGTTCCCAATCTCGCATTGGTCATCACGGTGGCTGCGAACATGCGCGAGTCGGCGGGGATAATGGCTCAGATTGCGGAATCGCTTTGGGAAGCAGACGCACACATCATCGAAACCGGCGATTCGCACGACACCGTGCAGTGTCTTGTTCCTGAAGAACGGGCTTTTGCTGCTGCGCAATCCCTGCGCCGTCGGTTCCAGCTGGGGGAGGTGGTGCGGTGAAAATCTTGGTGATGAAGTTCGGGGGAACCTCTGTCGATTCACCGGAACACCGCGAAATCGCCGCCCGCAAGGTGATACGCGCTAAGGAAGATGGTTTCGCGCCGGTGGTCGTGGTCTCTGCCATTGGCAGGCGCGGCGCTCCTTATGCCACCGACACCCTGATCGAGTTCCTGCGCAGCATCGACCCGTCTGTTCCCCCCAATCCCCGCGAGATGGACCTGATGATGGCGTGCGGGGAGATTATCTCCACTGTGGTGATGGCGCATACGCTGAAGACCATGGGCTATGATGCGGTCGCGCTGACCGGCGGGCAGGCGGGCATCATCACCGACAACGAATACGGTAACGCTCGGGTGCTGCAGATACACCCGCAGGCAATCCGCCACCATCTGGAAGCAGGGCGTATCGTGGTGGTAGCCGGATTTCAGGGCGTTGCCGAAGACAAGCTGGGCTTTCATCCCGATATCACCACGCTGGGGCGTGGTGGCAGCGATACCACTGCCTCCGCGCTGGGTGCTGCTTTGAACGCCGTGGCAGTGGAAATCTACACCGATGTGGACGGCGTGAAAACCGCCGACCCCGACATCATTCCCGATGCGCGCACTCTGCCGGTTATCAGCTACGAAGAGGTCGCAGAGATTGCGCACCAGGGAGCGAAAGTGCTTCATCCCCGTGCTGCCGAAATCGCTATGCTCCACAATATCCCCCTGTGGGTCAAATGCACTTTTACTGACGAGCCGGGCACGCTGGTAACCTCCAGTGAGAGCGCAGAGGGGGTAGACCTGCCAGAGGTCACCGGCGTCACCCACATCACCGGCAAAATCGTCTACCTGATTTTCCATATCGGGGAGACACCGGAGAAACCGGAAATAGAACTGCAGCTGTACCGGCTGATGGCGCAGGCAGATATCAACCTCTACCTGAACAGCTACAGCCATGACACCCTGAGCTTCGCAGTGCCTCGCGACCGCTGGAGCCTGGTACAGAGTCTGCTGGATGGACTGGTGATGCCGGCTGGTAACCCTCCTCAGCGTCTGTTTATCTTTCGCGTGGGCGACAAACCCTCGCGGGAGTATCTGCTGCAGAAGCAGATGCTGAGCGCTCTCGGAGAGGCTATCCCTGTACAGGAAGTTCCTGTGGAAGTGCTCGAAAACTGCACGATGGTTTCCCTGATTGCTGCCAAACTGAGCCGTCGTCCGGGAATAATGGCGCTGTTCCTGCGCACGCTGTATGAAGCGGGTATTCAGGTGCTGCAGACGGCGGACTCGGAGATGTCGCTATCCTGTCTGGTCAACGAGAGCGATGTAGAAAAGGCGGTGCGCGTCTTACATGAGCGGTTCGTCACCGAGCGAGCGTACGCCCGACAGTGACCCGGAAGAGCAGGAGCCAGAGCTGCCCAAGGCTCCTAAACTTCCCAGGCCGCCGGAGATACCAGCACCCGACATTCGCCTGCCGGGTGAGCCTCGCAGAACGGAGGCTCCGATAAACAAAGGTATGCGGGCGATGGCGCTGGCAAGCACCATCGGGTTGTCGCTGGTGATACCGCCGGTGTTGGGTTACTTCGCCGGTCGCTGGCTGGACGGAAGATTTGGCACCGAGCCGGTCATCTCCATGATTGGGCTGGTGGTGGGTATTGTGCTGGGGTTTATGGAGATGGTGCATATTCTCCACCAGATCGAGCGGGAGGAGCGTCAGCAAAAATAGCGATGCAGGAACTGCGCGTCGCCTACAGAAGTATAGCATGGATGGCTGCCACTGGTGGGTATCTGTTGCTACATTACAGGCAATGGCAAATAGCGGCGGGCTATCTGGCGGGTGCAATATTCGCGGCGTTCGCGTTGTGGAGCCTGCAGCAATTGGTGGGTGCGCTAAGTACGAGCGTTACCAGACCCCGACGGTGGTGGTGGAAACATGCGCTGTGGCGCTATCCGGTGCTGCTGCTGGTCTTGTGGATGGTCTCGCGACAGCCGACAATGTTTATTGCAGGTTTTGTGATGGGGGTTACCTTGCTGCCATTATCGGCAGGAGTTCTGGCAATTCGTCGGGGGTGGCGTCGCCCGGCGTGGCTGAGAGTCGAATACTGGGCGCCGAAAACGGTTCGTAAATCGCGGGAGTTATAGAAGGAGGTCATCAGCAGAGGAGTTGGAAGGTCATCACGCCAGTCCATGGTTATTCGTGGCAAACGCCGGGTTCGTGGCGGTGCTTCTTTTGCTGGCAGCGATAGCGGGCACCCGCCGCATGGAGAAGGTTCCTCGCAGTTTTTGGCAGAACGTCGCGGAACAGACGGTGGAATCGTTCCATCATTTCGCGGTGAACGTCATCGGGCCCGGCGGAGAGAAACATGCTCCTTTTCTGGGCACGCTGTTTGTCTTCATTCTGGCATCCAATCTGATCGGTCTGGTGCCTGTTTTCAGTGTGGCGGCACCGACGGCGAATCTCAACACCACGATTGCGCTGGCGCTGATAACGTTCTTTTATGTGCAGTGGCAGGGTATCCGTGCCAACGGCGTTCTGGGCTATCTAAAGCACTTCACGATGGGCACTCACCCGCTACTCTGGCCGTTGATGGTACCGCTGGAGGTGATCAGCGAGCTGGCGAAGCCATTGTCTCTGGCGATACGTTTGTACGGCAACATGTACGGAAAGGAGCAGGTGATTATTGTGCTGGTGGGACTGGCGGCATCGTTGTTGCCCATCTGGCTGCCTATTCCCTTCCAGTTTCCGATACTGGTGTTCGGAGTATTCGTGGGCTTCGTGCAGGCGCTGGTGTTTACGCTGTTGGCGGGCATTTACATCGCCCTGATGACTCAGCACGAAGAGGAACATGCGCATTAGCAGGTTTTGGTAGTTATCGCGGCACACCGTGCCGCTTTGCATAAAACTCGAGTACAAGGAGGAAGAGCGTGGGTCTGTATCTATTCGGGTTAGCCCTGGCGGTCGGCTTCGGCTTGCCGGTGGCGGTATTGTCGGCGGCGATTGCGCAGGGGCGTGCAGCCGCTGCGGCGCTGGAAGGCATGGCTCGTCAGCCGGAGGCAGCGGGAAACATCCGCACCTCGATGATTATCGCCCTGGCGTTCATCGAGTCGCTGGTTATCTACGCCCTGCTCATGTTCTTCATGCTGCAGGGCAAGCTGCCCGGCATTGATGCGCTCGCGAATCTACCCAAGTAGTTGCCGGTGGGGTGCTGTTGCACCCCACCCCTCTACAAACGTCGAAGGATAGCGAGGCGTAGAAGCGAGACATGGGCGAAATCATGCATCAACTGGGCATCGAACCGGCAACCATCGTCGTGGAGATGGTGGGGTTCGTGCTGTTGCTGGTGCTGCTCAAAAGGTTCCTGTGGTCTCCTGTCACGGGCTATCTGGAGCAGCGCCAGAGAGACATCGCGCAGACGTACGATAAGGTCGAGCAAACCCGTCAGGAGATGGAGCGACTGCGCGACGAGTACGAACAGCGTCTGGCCAACATCGAGGCGGAAGCACGGGCACAAATCCAGCAGGCGGTGAAAGAGGCTCAGCAGGTTCGAGAGCAGATTCTGGCGGAAGCCCGACAACAGGCGGAAAAGATGATACGCGATGCCGAAGAGGTCATTCGCTACGAGCGTGAAAAGGCACTGGCGGAAATGCGCACGCAGGTGGTGGACCTGACCCTGCTGGCGACCTCTCGAATCCTGCAGGAGAGCGTCGATGACGCCAGACACCGCAAAATGGTAGAGGACTTCATTGACCAGGTGGCGAGCGGCGTATGAGGGAGGAACGTGTCGCCAAACGGTATGCCCGTGCCCTGTTTAACGCAGCGGTGCGCACACAGGCTGTGGACGCGGTGAGCGAGGCGTTGCAGCAGTTACTGAATACTCTGCACGAGCAACCGCCTCTGCGCACTCTGTTGCTGAATCCGCTGATTCCGCGTGAGCGCAAGCAGCAGATGGTGCAGGAGGCTATTGGTCGCCAGACGCACCCTCTGCTGGCATCTCTGCTGAGCGTGCTGGTGGACAAGAGGCGCGAGCGCTTGTTGCCCGAAGTGGCACGCGAGTTCGGTGAACTGTGCGACGAACACATGGGCATCGTTCGGGTACGAGCGACTACCGCTTACCCTCTGGACAGTCAACAGGAGCATGCGCTCGTTCGCGGTCTCGAACAGCGTACCGGCAAGACGGTGGTTCTGCAGACAAACGTGGACCCGTCGTTGATTGGTGGCATCGTGGTGCGCATCGGAGATACGATTATCGACGGCAGTGTGCGTGGACAACTGCTGCGACTCCGACAGTATTTGCTGAATGCTTAGGGATGAGGAGGCAGGAGCCTTGGCGATAAGACCTGAAGAGATTACATCCATTCTGGAGAGAGAGCTGGAACAGTACCAGCGCGGTTATGAAGAGGTCGGCGTTGGTACGGTGCTGCAGGTGGGCGATGGCATCGCCCGGGTGTACGGCTTGCAGGATGTGATGGTGAGCGAGCTCGTCGAGTTCCCCGACGGCACGATGGGCATGGCGCTGAACCTCGAGGAGGACAACGTCGGCGTTATCATCCTCGGTAGCGACGAGAACATCAAAGAGGGAGATACGGTGAAGCGCACAGGGCGCATCTTGTCTGTACCTGTGGGCAAACCGTTGCTCGGACGGGTAGTAAACCCGCTGGGGCAGCCTCTGGATGACAAAGGGGCTATCGTGAGCGATGAATATCGTTTGCTGGAGATTAAGGCGCCCGGCGTGGTGCATCGACAGCCGGTGAAAGAGCCTCTGCAAACGGGTATCAAAGCCATCGACAGCATGATCCCCATCGGACGGGGACAGCGAGAGCTCATCATCGGTGACCGACAGACGGGCAAAACCGCTATCGCTGTGGATACTATTATCAACCAGAAATACACCCATCAGACCGACTCGCCGGTGTACTGCATCTACGTCGCCATCGGGCAGAAGTTGAGTACCATCGCCCGCGTGGTGAAGACGCTGGAAGACTATGGTGCGATGGATTACACCACAGTGGTGGTGGCGAGCGCGTCCGACCCCGCACCGCTGCAGTACATCGCCCCCTACGCGGGCTGTACGATGGGCGAGTATTTCCGCGACAACGGAATGCACGCCCTGGTTGTGTATGACGACCTGTCCAAGCATGCGCAGGCGTATCGCCAGGTCTCTCTGTTGTTGCGCCGTCCGCCCGGGCGTGAGGCGTATCCGGGAGATGTGTTCTACCTGCACTCGCGCCTGCTGGAGCGTGCGGCGAAACTTTCCGACGAGAAGGGCGGTGGCTCGTTGACTGCCCTCCCCATTATCGAGACGCAGGCGGGCGATGTTTCTGCCTATATCCCGACGAACGTCATCTCCATCACCGACGGGCAAATCTATCTGGAGAGCGACCTGTTCTTCGCTGGTGTTCGCCCCGCGATGAACGTGGG
Organism: Armatimonadota bacterium; assembly: GCA_028275265.1. Classification (GTDB taxonomy): domain Bacteria; phylum Armatimonadota; class HRBIN16; order HRBIN16; family HRBIN16; genus HRBIN16. Next base: position 10,127 of record JAPWUZ010000050.1, read on the forward strand.
TATCTCGGTATCGCGTGTGGGTGGCAACGCCCAGATTAAGGCGATGAAGCAGGTCGCGGGACGCCTGAAGCTCGACCTGGCCCAGTATCGCGAGGTACAGGCGTTCGCGCAGTTCAGCTCCGACCTGGACCGCGTGACGCAGCAGCAGCTGGCGCGCGGACAGCGCATGGTGGAGCTGCTCAAACAGCCGCAATACCAGCCCATGCCGGTGGAAGATCAGATTATCGTCATCTTCGCCGGCACGGGGGGATACCTGGACGACATTCCGGTCAGCGCAATCCAGCGTTTCGAACGGGAGTTCCTCGCCTTCGTGCACGACAAATATCCCGAAGTGCCGGAGCACATCCGCCGCGACAAAGAGATCGATGCGGTCACGCAAGACGCGCTGGAGAAAGCGGTTAAAGAGTTCAAACAGCAGTTCAAGGCATAAGCGATGGCAACCCTGCGACAGATACGGCAACGCATTCGCGTCGCGCGCAATATCCAGCAGATTACCCGCGCGATGAAGATGATTGCGGCAGCGCGCCTGAAAAGGGCGCAGGACCGCGTGGTGGCAGCACGCCCCTACGCCGAAAAGATGCAGACTCTCATCGGCACGCTGGCGCTGGCAAGCGGCTCGATCGATCACCCGCTGCTGCAGAGCCGTGAGCAAGTACGCCACGTGGGCGTACTGCTCATCACTGCCGACAGAGGGCTGTGCGGCAGCTATAACACCAATGTCATCCGTCGCTGTCTGGACTTCGTGCAGCAGTACGATTCCGAACAGGTGCGCCTGTTGACTGTGGGCAAAAAGGGGATGCAGTTCATGCAGCGGCGCGGCTATCCCTCCGTGCAGCACTTCAGCATTCCCCTTTCGGGTCCTACTGTCGCACACGCTCAGGAGATAGCAGGCGTTGCCCAGCAGATGTTCCTGTCGGAGGAGGTCGACGAGTTCTATCTGGCGTTCAGCCGTTTTCGCAGTGCGCTCGTGCAAATCCCGACGGTACAGCGGCTTCTACCTGTAGAAGGCGTGGAAGCGGAGAACGGACGGCTGGAGCATCTGGATTTCATTTTTGAACCCTCTTCCGAAGAGCTGTTAAAACGCCTGCTGCCCCGCTACGTGTTTAATTTGGTCTATCAGGCATTGCTGGAAGCGACCGCCAGCGAACACGGCGCGCGCATGACCGCCATGTCCGCCGCTACCGACAATGCGGGTAAAATGATATCGACACTCACCCTCAACCTGAACCGCGCCCGACAGGCAGCGATTACCAAAGAGATTCTGGAAGTGGTATCGGGAGCGGAGGCGCTCAAGGAGGGCGAGTAAAACGTCTCCTGGGAGGTGGGAACGATGTTCCGCCGTATCTCACTGCCCGTGCTAGCGGCATCGTGTGTGGCATTGACGATAGCGTGGGGACTGGCGCAGCCCCCCGATGTAGTGCGTCTGCCGGTAGTTTTCACCGATCACGAGGCGGTGATAGCCGCTTCGCATGAGTTTGTTGCCCCGCCGGAGGTGGTGGAGGGCAAATGGTCGCCCGATGGGCGGTATGCCATTGTCGTGCGCCGGTACGCACGTCTTGCCGACCCGCAGAACCCACCTGAGCAGTTTCAGTGGTCTATTCTGGTGTGGGAGCACCGTCAGAAGCGGGCGGTGGAGGTTTGGAAAGGTACGGGCGGGGAAAAGCTGGTGTCTGAAATACAGTGGATGGCGGGCGCACCTGTGGCATTGCTGAAGATGCGCGGTGGCCAGCGCCAGATAGCGGAAAACACCTGGGAAGTGACTACCGTCTTTGCGCGTTTGCACGCGGCGAATGGCACCTTGAAAATCTTGGGAGAACCCAACCGCTGGCAGGAGATGAACGTCTCGCCGGTGAAGCCCTTTGCCCTGCTGCTGGGCGAGGAGTCCTATCAGATACTTCGGGCGGACGGCACTCTGAGCGCACCTGTACCCTACGAACCGGTGTTCGCCTCGTCCGAAACCCGGCGTCCCCATATGAGTTGGATGCTGGCACCCTGGACAGCGGATGGCACGAAGCTGTTAACCGTCCTTTTTGCCCAAACACCCGAAGGGACAACGGAGAGGAAGTTTATCCTGATAGACCCTCTCGCGGGAACGAGCCAGTCTATCTCGCAGAAGCTCCCTCTTTATGAGCCTCCTGCAAGCCGCCGCCCGCTGCGTGTAGAGATATGGCCCGCTGAGGTAAAGGCAGAAGGAGACGCCGCGAAGGTGCACTCGGCGTGGCTGGTGGGTAGCCGTGGACGCACCCTGATTTGCGCTGATGTGCAGATGGCAGACCTAACACCTGCTGGCGACGCGGTATGGTATGTCTCACACGGAGCCGCGTGGATCGTGCCCTTGAAGAAAATGAACAGGGAACAGTATGAGGCGGCATACCGCGAGGCGTTGCGCACAACCGCCTTAGCCAACGCCAGGCAGATTGGGCTGGCGTTACTCATGTATGTGCAGGACTACGACGAGACCTTCCCCCCAAATACGGGGGACATACAGGCAATCCTGATGCCTTACATTAAGAACCAGGAGATATTCAACATGCCGGGCACCAACTTTTTCTACTTG
>JAPWUZ010000344.1 GCA_028275265.1 Armatimonadota bacterium
CTTGTTGGACATCGACGAGAAGCGCTTCGCGCCGCGCTCGATCCTGAACTTCATCAGCCGGGCGAAGGAGAAGCTCATCCCACCACACCTGTATACGCCCGTAGATTACTTCACCCAAATCGTGGGCAGGGTGTATCCGCATTATCAGGAACGGCTGGAAGCGTGCCACGCACTGGACTTCGACGACCTGCTGATGAAGACGGTGCAGCTGTTCGAGGAGCATCCTGACGTGCTGGAGCGCTACCAGAAACGCTTCCTGCATGTGCTGGTGGACGAGTTTCAGGACGTGAACCGCGCGCAATACCGCATCGTGAAGCACCTGAGCGCGCTGCACCGCAACCTGTGCGTGGTGGGCGATGATGACCAGTCCATCTACTCCTGGCGTGGGGCGGACGTGAGCATTATCCTTTCGTTTGAGCGAGACTTTCCCGACGCGCATATCGTGAAGCTGGAGCAGAACTACCGTTCCACCCAGCCGATTCTGGATGCCGCTTTCCATGTGGTGGAGAAGAACGTACGCCGTGCGCCCAAACGCCTGTGGTCCGAGCGGCGGGATGGGCTGCCCATCACCGTGACCGAAGTGCAGCACGAGCGGGAAGAAGCGATGGTGGTAGCGCAGCACATCGCGCTGAGCGTACAGCAGCTGGGGCGCAAGTACGGCGATTTCGTGGTGCTGTACCGCACCAACGCGCAGTCGCGCACCTTTGAAGAGGTCTTCCTGAACTACCGCATCCCTTACCAGATTGTGGGCGGAGTGCGCTTCTACCAGCGCAAAGAGGTCAAAGACGTCATCGCCTACCTGCGCATCATTCAATCGCCCAGCGACGACGTGAGCCTGCTGCGCATCATCAACGTGCCCACGCGCGGCATCGGGTTGCAGACCATCGAGGTCATCCGTCAGGTGGCTGCCGAGCAGGGAATCAGCCTGTGGGAAGCCATCGAGCATCCCAGCCTGTCCAACCGCCTGACCCAGCGCGCCTACAGTGCGGTGTGCCAGTTCCGCGATCTGATACAGCAGCTGCGTGCCCTGCGCGACAAAGTATCCGTCACCGACCTGCTGAACGAGGTGCTGAAGTGCACCGATTACCTGCAACGGCTGGGCGATACGCGCGACCCTGAGGTACAATCTCGGGTTGAGAACGTGCGCGAGCTACTGACCGCCACACAGCAGTTTGACGCCAGCCCTGAGGCGGAACGCGGACTGGCAGGCTTTCTGGAGAGCGTGGCGCTCGTGGCGGATGTGGACTCGCTGCAGGAAGACAGCGACCGCGTGACGCTGATGACGGTGCACGCCGCCAAGGGGCTGGAGTTCCCCGTGGTGTTTCTGGTGGGCATGGAGGAGGGGCTTTTCCCGCACATCCGTTCCATCAACGACGACCCCAACGTGGAAGAGGAACGTCGCCTTTGCTATGTGGCTATCACCCGTGCGAAAGAGCGGGTACATATCCTTCACGCCCGCCTGCGCAGCGTGTTCGGCACGACCAACAGCATGTTCGAGTCGCGCTTCCTGCACGACATCCCTGAGGGACTGAAGCTCTACTGGAGCCCTGCCGAGCTGGCGCACCCGCTTCCATCCGCGCCGTCCGCCCGCCTTGCTCCGCCGAAACCTGCCGAAGCCTATCGGATAGGGCAGCGGGTGCGACATCACAAATTCGGCGAAGGGGTCATCATGAAGTGCGAAGCGCAGAAGGATGACCATCTGTTGACGGTGGTCTTCCCCAACGCGGGCATCAAACAACTGCTGGCATCGATGGCGAAATTAGAGAAACTGTCCTGAGGTGAACAACGTCTATGCGTTTGGGAATATTCAAAGGCATCCTGCAGAAGGTGGATACGCTCCTGACGGGGCGTGGTCGGGTCGATGAAGAGCTGTTTGAGGAGCTGGAGGAAGTGCTGCTGACCGCCGACATCAATGTGCATACCACGATGCAGGTGCTGGACGACCTGCGTCGGGCGGTGCGCGAACAGCGGCTGAAGGAACCCTCCGAAGTGAAGGCGGTGCTGAAGCAAAGCCTGCTGGCTTCCCTGCAATCCAACGGCAACGCGCGATTGACCGTCTCGCCCGAACCGCCAACGGTTTACCTGTTCGTGGGCGTCAACGGCGTCGGAAAGACCACCTCTATCGCCAAGCTGGCTTATCGCCTGCGGCAGCAGGGCAAGAGCGTGATTCTGGCAGCGGGTGATACCTTCCGCGCCGCCGCCATCGACCAGCTGGAAGTGTGGGCGCAGCGCGTGGGCGCGACGCTCATCAAGCATCGGGAGGGGGCAGACCCGTCCGCTGTGATTTACGATGCCATCGCCGCCGCGCGCAGTCGCGGTGTGGACTACGTGCTTGCTGATACGGCCGGACGCCTGCACACCCGCTCGAACCTGATGGAAGAGCTGAAGAAGGTGTACCGCGTCACCGAAAAGGCGCTGGGACGTGCCCCCGATGAGGTGCTGCTGGTGCTGGACGCCACCACTGGGCAGAACGCCATCCGCCAGGCACAGGAGTTTTTGCAGGCGGTGAAAGTGACGGGCATCGTGCTGGCAAAACTGGACGGCACAGCGCGTGGTGGGGCGGTTATCACCATCCACGACGAACTGAAAGTGCCTATCAAGCTGGTGGGAGTAGGAGAAAAGCCGGAGGACATCGAGGATTTTGACGCGGAGGAGTTTGTGTCTGC
>JAPWUZ010000345.1 GCA_028275265.1 Armatimonadota bacterium
TACCCCCTCTTCCCCTATGGGCGAATTCAGCGATGAATGGGCAGCGAAAGGTATCCCCAACATCTGGGGCACGGTGCCTCAGGTGGTGGAGATGCAATCAGAGGGGGGAGCGGCAGGAGCCGTGCATGGCTCTCTGCAGGCAGGAGCCCTGACCACTACATTCACCTCCTCGCAGGGGCTCCTGTTGATGATTCCCAACATGTTCAAAATCGCGGGCGAGCTCACCAGTACGGTGTTCCACATCGCCGCGCGAACGGTCGCCACGCACGCGCTCTCCATTTTCGGTGACCACAGCGACGTGATGGCGTGTCGTTCCACCGGCTGGGCGATGCTCTTCTCCAACGACCCGCAGGAAGTGATGGACCTCGCGCTCATTGCCCAGGCGGCGACGCTGGAGGCGCGCGTGCCCTTCCTTCACATCTTTGATGGCTTCCGCACCTCGCACGAGATACGCAAGATCGAGCAGCTCACGGAAGACGACATGCGCGCCATGATAGACAACGACCTCGTTCGTGCCCACCGTGAGCGGGCAATGAGCCCCGACCGCCCCATCCTGCGCGGCACTGCCCAGAACCCGGACGCCTTCTTCCAGTCGCGTGAGCGTATCAACCCCTTCTACGCCGCGACGCCGGGTATCGTGGAGAAGGTGATGGGCAAATTTGCCAACATTGTGGGCAGAGAGTATCACCTCTTCGACTACGTGGGTGCGCCCGACGCCGAGTACGTCATCATCATGATGGGGTCGGGCTGCGGCACCGCGGAAGAAACGGTGCGCGCGCTGGTGGAGAAAGGCGAAAAGGTGGGCTTAATCAAAGTGCGCCTGTATCGCCCGTTCTCGCGCGAGCACCTCATGAAAGCCTTGCCGCCCACCGTCAGGGCAATCGCCACACTGGACCGCACGAAGGAACCGGGCGCACTGGGCGAACCGCTGTATCAGGACGTGGTGACTGCGCTGGGCGAGGCGATGATGGAAGGAACCCTGCCCTTCGAGCGTGTGCCGCGCGTCATCGGCGGGCGCTACGGGCTCTCCTCCAAGGAGTTCACGCCGGCGATGGTCAAAGCCGTCTACGACGAACTGGCGAAGGATAAGCCCAAGAACCACTTCACCGTGGGCATTATCGACGACGTTACGCACACCAGCCTCGAAGTCGACCCCAACTTCAGCACCGAGTCGCCCGATGTGGTGCGCGCGGTGTTCTGGGGACTGGGTGCAGACGGAACCGTCGGCGCAAACAAAAACTCTGTCAAGATTATCGGTGAGGAGACGCCCAACTGGGCACAGGGTTACTTCGTGTACGACTCCAAGAAGTCGGGAGCGGTGACCATCTCGCACCTGCGCTTCGGTCCACGCCCCATTCTGGGCTCTTACCTCATCCAGCGGGCGAACTTCGTGGCGTGCCACCAGTTCCACTTCCTCGAGCGCTACAACGTGCTGGAAATGGCAGAGGAAGGTGCCACCTTCCTGCTCAACAGCCCATACGGTCCCGAAGAGGTCTGGGACCACCTGCCGCGCTCGGTGCAACAACAGATTATCGACAAGAAGCTGAAGTTCTACGTCATCAACGCATACGATGTGGCGAAGCGCGTGGGACTGGGTGTGCGCATTAACACCATTATGCAGACCTGCTTCTTCGCCATCAGCGGCGTGCTTCCGCGCGATGAAGCCATCGCGAAGATTAAGGAAGCCATCCGCAAGACCTACGGACGACGCGGAGAGGCGGTTGTGCAGCAGAACTTCGCCGCGGTCGACGCTGCACTGGATAACCTGTTCGAGGTGAAAGTACCCGGGCAGGTCACCAGCACCTTTGACCGCCCGCCAGTGGTTCCCGACCACGCGCCAGAGTTTGTCAAGCGCGTGACGGCGGAGCTGATGGCTGGGCGAGGCGACCTGTTGCCGGTCAGCGCGTTCCCGGTGGACGGCACGTATCCCACCGGAACCGCCGCGTGGGAGAAGCGCAACATCGCACTGGAAGTACCCGTGTGGGAACCCGACTTGTGCATCCAGTGCGGCAAGTGCGTGTACATCTGCCCGCACGCCACCATCCGCGCGAAGGTCTACGACAAAGAATTGCTGGCGAACGCCCCGGCGACCTTCAAGGCGACTCCCGCCAAGTGGCGCGAGCTGCCCGATAAGATGTTCACCATTCAGGTCGCTGTGGAAGACTGTACGGGATGCCAGCTGTGCGTGGAGGTCTGTCCGGCGAAAGACAAGAGCGACAGTTCGCGCAAGGCGCTGAACATGCGTCCGCAAATCCCGCTGCGGGAGCAGGAGCGCGCGAATTGGGAGTTCTTCCTCAGCCTACCCGATATGCCGAAGCACGACAGCCTGCGCTTCAACAACATCAAAAACGTGCAGTTGCTGCGTCCGCTGTTCGAGTTCTCCGGCGCGTGCGCAGGCTGTGGCGAAACCCCGTACGTGCGTCTGCTCACCCAGCTGTTCGGCGACCGCATCTATATCGCCAACGCGACGGGTTGTTCGAGCATCTACGGAGGCAACCTGCCCACGACTCCCTATACAAAGGACAGCGAGGGCAGAGGTCCCACCTGGAACAACTCGCTGTTTGAGGATAACGCCGAGTTCGGGTTGGGCATGAGGCTGGCAATCAACCGCCAGAACG
>JAPWUZ010000347.1 GCA_028275265.1 Armatimonadota bacterium
ATCCGTCCTAAGGAGGGCGTCGGGGGTTCGAATCCCTCCGAGGGCGCCAACTTTTTCACTCCGCGTACATTGCCACTTTCGCTTTCTGGAAAGTCGCGCCGGGCGGGGGCAATCGCTTGATTGCCTCGTCGTAGTTCACGATGTACTCCCACCAGTTGTTGTAAAAGCCATCGGTGACGCCCGGAGCCTTTGGAATGCGCTCCATCCACCACTTGTGATGGCGCACAATGGCAGGCACACCCGGCAGTGAACCCCAGTCCTTGTTGCTCATCAGCTTCTTCTTGCGCGGCAGGTGCGGATAGGTCAACCAGTCGTCCGCGTAGCTCCAGACGGGGGTGGGATTATCCCAGTCGTAGTCACTGCGGGAGTTGGGAGCGTAATGCACGCTGCCCACCTCCGACTCGCCGGGGAAGTCCTTGTCCACGCGGGTAAAGCGATTCCAGATGTTGTCGCCGTTGCGCTTGTGGTCCCAGATTCCTTTGCCCACCGTGAGCGATAATACGCTTTCGATACGGTGGCAATAGCTCTCCAGCATCTCGCCTTCACCGCGCTCATAGTTCCAGCCCATAATCCACAGCGTCTTGCCCACGTCGGGAATGTCGTAGGGTCGGTAGAACCAGGGATTGTCGGTCTGGTAGGGGATGCGGTCGCCGGGTGTCTTCCAGTGGAACTCATCCCAGTCGAAATAGGGTGCGCCCCACAACCAGATTTCGCTCACGTTCTTGCTGCGGATTTTGCGGTACAGGTCAAACTGGTCAAACATGCGTTTGAAGCTGGTCATGCCGGGCACGTGTTTATTGCGGTCTTTCTCCCACACCTCCAGGAACTGCCCTTCCGTGTAGGTGAAACCGGTGCGCTTGGTCGGGAAGCCATCGTACTCTATCATTTCCACCACGCGATAGTTGACGTAACCACCGCTGGTTTCACGGGCGTCATCGATCATCGCTTGCGTGAGTTTGCGGGGGTCATGCCACTTCATGTACTGCGTCAGCTTCTGGTTACCGCGCGTGCGCAGTACAGGGTTGTAGATAATCACTATCACGTTGAAAGTTTTCGGTTGTACTCTGGGCTGGCTCTTCTGAAACACTATCGCATACCTCCTCCTGTCGCGATCCGAGAGAACCCCACTTCATTATAACTGAGTTTCCCCCGACAGGGGGTAGCAAACAGCCTGTAAAACCTGTTATAATGCACCGGAGACGCACAGCGGCGGTGCAGATGAACATCTTTCCTCTCGCAGGGAAGGAGCAATGAGAACCGAAGAAACGTTTGCCCGGATGGTTTTGGAGCAGGCACCGGAGGCTATACTGATAATTACCGCTGAGCGGAACCCGCCCGGTCCCATCATCGTATACGTCAACCCTGCTTTCACCCGTTTGACCGGCTACTGGTTGCAGGAGGTCGTGGGGCGTAGTCCACAGATTCTGGAGGGACCAAATACACAGCGTTCCCTGCTTGACGAACTGGAAGCAATCGCGTCGGAGGGAAGAACCTTCACCTGGCGCGCCGTCCACTACCGCAAGGGGGGCGAAGAGTTCCTCACGGAAGCTTCCATCTCCCCCTTGCGCGATGCGTCTGGACAGGTAACACATTACATTGTGCTTTTGCGGGATGTGACCGAGCAGTGGAGGCTAGAAGCGGCTCTGAAACAGAACGAGCGACTGTTGCAGCACATCTCGGATGCGTTACCGGCGGTGCTGTTCCTCTACAGCCTCGAACAGGAACGGCTGGTCTACGTGAGCCGTGAGTCGCTGACGATTACGGGATACCTGCCCGGAGAACTGACGGGCGGAGAGCTGGTGCTGGAAGAGATGCTCCACCCAGATGACCGTCCCCTCGTGCGGGAAGAGATGCTAAAGCTGGAGAATGCCGCCGAGGGGGGCATGATAGAGGTGGAGTGCCGCATACAACAGCGGACGGGCGAGTGGAAATGGATTTTGCTGCGCACGACGGTGTTCGACAGGTTCCCCGATGGCAGCGCGAAGCAGCTGCTGGGCGTGGCGTTAGATGTTACCGAATCGCGGCGGCTGCGCGAGCAGCTGATACAGTCCTCCAAACTCGAAAGCCTGGGCAAGCTGGCGGGAGGCGTCGCACACGATTTCAACAACCTGCTGACCGTTATCCAGAGCTATGCCGAGATGGCACAATCTGCTCTGTCCGATGAGCATCCAGCGTATTCACACGTCGAGCAAATCCTCAAAGCCTCGGAACAGGCGAGCCATCTCACCAACCAGATGCTGGCTTTCGCCCGGCGGCGTATTATCTCCCCACGGGTGTTCAACCTGAACGAACTGGTGCGCGAGGCGGAAACTTTCCTGCAACGCCTGCTTCCCGAGAACATCCAGATGAAGACGGTGCTGGAACCGAACCTGTGGCATGTCCTTGCTGACCCTGCCCAAATAGAGCAGGTGCTGCTGAATCTGGCTATTAACGCGCGGGACGCCATGCCCGAAGGCGGCGTGTTGACCATCGAGACGGCGAACGTCACCCTCGGCGAAGCGTACACTGCCCGCCACGCGGAGGTGCAGGCAGGCGAGTACGTGCTGCTGGCGGTCAGCGACACTGGTATCGGCATGGACGAGCGCACCCTTGCCCGCCT
>JAPWUZ010000213.1 GCA_028275265.1 Armatimonadota bacterium
ATCGTTGCCTCTTATGGCAACCTGTTGCTGATTGACCCCGGAGTCCACATTTATGGCACGCCCGAAGCAGAGGAACTGATGCACACTCGCTCGCACAACACTGTGACGGTGGACGGACGCCGCACGGTTGCCGGAGGAGTCCCCGCACGATGGGCAACGGGCACTCGGTTCGACTTTTTCGCAGGGCACAACGAAGGCTTTCAGGGCTTGACCGATGTGCGCCACCATCGGCGCATCTGGTTCGTCAAGCCACATGGCGACTGTGGCGGCTTTTGGCTCATTCGAGATGACGTTACGGGAATGGGCGAACACGAAGCGCAGTTGTGGTTCCGCTTTGACAAGATCGAAGTGAAGGCAGACGCTTCGCGTAAGGCAGTGTGGACAGCCACAGACAGCGGCAACCTGCTGATTCACCCTGTCGGAGACGACGTGCGCCTTACCCTCTCACAGGGTATCGCAGTTCCCCCAAGGGTGAACAAACTGACCGAAGTGCCTGTCGCTTGCTTCTCTCGCAAAGGAAGTTTGCCCCTCGCCTTTACGGCCCTGCTCTTGCCCTACCGCGGTGAGACACCCACTGTGATGAAATCTGCTGCGCTTTCGGTAACTCCTGGCGGAACAGGCGCGTTTGCTGTTTGGGTGGAGGCCGGCACACGGGCCTGCCTCCTCTACGGCAACCAGTTAAACCCCGCACAACCCCTTCCCTCGCGGTCGGTGTCCCTCCCCGACCGCAGTCTTGTGCAGCTACGCGCGGAGAGTGCTGTCGTTGAGTTTCGTCGGCAAGGTGGCAGATGGGCTCCAGTTGCCATCATGGGCACGCGGCTGCAGGAACTGCGCCATCAAAGGCGAACCTTATGGCGGGCGGAAACTCCTCAGGAGACGGTGGAGGTCAACCTCAGGTAGAGTATGTCGGAAGCACCACAAGGGAATAAAGGGTTCCACAAGCGCACACTGCTGTTAGGGGCTGTGCTGTCTGCCGCGGTTGCCTACGTCACCACCTACTCCGACATGGTCGTGAAGGGAATGCAGCTGGGTGTGCTGCAGTTTGCGCCCGGTGCGGTAGGGTCGTTCCTGCTGGTATACGGTGCGTTCAAGGTGTTGCGGGCGTTTGGCAAACTACGCTGGATGACCTCAGCCGACCTGCTCGTTATCTACCTGATGCTGTTCGCGGCGGTGTTTGTCAGCACGCGCGGCTTCACCGAGAAGCTGATGCCTGCACCCGTCTACCTCAACTACTACGCCGACTCCATCAACCAGTACGCACAACGCTTTATCCCGTACGTTAAGCCCGCGCTGGTCGCCTTTGACCCCAAAGGCGAACTAAAGCAGCCGGTCGCGGTGGAGTTTTATGAAAGCATGCGCTCGGGCAGCATCCCGTGGGGCAAGTGGATACGCCCGCTGGCGATGTGGTTTCTGCTCTACCTGCTGCTGGCGTGGAGTCTGTTCTGCATCGGCGTGATACTGCGTCGGCAGTGGGCAGACCATGAACGCCTGACCTTCCCCCACACCATCCTGCCCACCCGCCTGCTGGACGAGAGCCTCGCGCGCCAGTTTCTCCGCTCCCCGCTGACCTGGATGGGCTTTGCGCTGGCGTTTATCCCCTTTCTGATTAACGGCATTCACCTCGCAGTGCCGACCTTCCCGCAGATTCCCCTCCTCTTCTGGAACGTGCAGAACCTGTTCACCTCGCCGCCATGGAACCAGATGTTCGGCACCAGCATCTTCGTGTCGTTCGCTGCAATGGGCTTTGCCTACTTCTTGCCCAACGACCTGCTGTTCAGTTTGTGGTTTTTCTTCGTGCTGACGCGGCTGGCGGATGTGGGCGCGGCGGCGTATGGCATCGAGCTGCAGAATATGCCCTCTTACCCCACGCGCCATTACATCGGCTACCAGGTGGCAGGGGCATACGTGGTTATTGCCTTCGTATTTGTGCGCAGTGGCTGGGGATACTACAAACGGGTGGTGCAGAGTGCTTTGCGCTGGCAGCCCGACCCGTCCACAGGCGAAGCCATGAGCGGCAGGTGGGCAGTGTGGGGACTGCTAACAGGGTTTGTGGGCATCCTCGCATGGTGTGTGTGGGCGGGGGTAAGTATCTGGCTGGCGGTTGCGCTGTGGTCAATCTTTCTGTTTGTGACATGCACGGTGATGGCGCGCAGTGTGGCGGAAGCGGGCTTCCTGATGACCGAAACCTCGTTCAAACCCAGCGACATCGTAGGCATCTTCAGCGCGAAGTCGCTGTGGGGGAATACCAGTTGGACGCACATCGCTTTTCTGGATGCCATCTTTTTCCGCGACCTGCGCGGCATGTTGCTCTCGCTTTTCCTAGATAGCCAGCAGCTGGCTCCAAGACACGGATTGCGGCGGGCGGCGTTGCCTATCCTGTTTGCGGTCGCCATTGTGGTCGCTTTCGTCTCTGCATCTGCCAGCGAGCTGTGGCTGCACTACACGCGCGGCGGCGTGAATCTCTATGGCTACCCCAACGCCAATGTCTCCTGGGCGTTCACCGACGCGACGAACGCACTCACGGGCGCGGACAAGCTCACGCCTCCCTCCCCGCTCTGGTTCAGCGTGGGCATCGCCGTCACGGGACTGCTCTACTACCTCCGCAATACCTTCATGGGATTCCCTCTACATCCTTTGGGCTACGCCCTGTGCCCCTCGTGGACGATGTATGTCATCTGGTTCCCGGTGCTGGTCACGTGGGTGGTGAAGTCGCTCATCCAGCGCTATGGGGGATATAACCTCTACCTGCGTGCGCTGCCCTTCTTTCTGGGTATGATACTGGGCGAGTTCAGCTGCGCCGCGTTATGGGCGTTACTTGCCAGCACGACCGGGTTGCTTGCGCCAGACTTTCCCTGGCCTTAGGATAGACAATTACGTCACCACGTTCTGGGGGTTGCCCTGCAGAAAAGCGTAAAGGTTTTGCAGGGTGGTATCGAGAATACGTCCCACCGCCTCCTGGCTATTGAAGGCGATATGTGGCGTAAAGACCACGTTTTCACGCCGCAACACGACCTGCGCCTGCACCAGTTGCTTCAGGGTCTGCTCTGCCAGGGGCATCCTTAAGAGCGCACTCTCTTCGGTAATATACTCCTCGCCCTCGATGACGTCCAGCCCTGCACCCGCCAAAATCCCTTCTTCCAGCGCCCATAGCAGTGCCTCTGTGTCCACTACTGAACCACGTGCCGTATTGATGAGCAACGCCCCGCGCTTCATCTTGCTTAGCGTCTCGCGGTTAATCAGGTGGTAGGTAGCTGGCGTGGCAGGCACATGCAGGGTAACGATGTCGGACTCCCTCAGCAGGGTGTCCATATCCGTGTACGTGAAGCCGAGCACATCTGCCAGTAACTGCTGCGGGCGCGAATCGTATGCCAGCACTTTCATGCCAAACCCACGTGCAATGCGTATCACGTGTAGCCCGATGCTGCCCGCACCCACTACGCCCAGCGTTTTGCCGTACAGGTCGAAACCGCGCAGGGCGCGCACCTGATACTCGCCGCGCAGGCTTTGAAAGTAAGCCGCGTGCAGCTTGCGCGAGAGCGACAGGATGAGCGCGAAGGTATGCTCTGCAACCGTGTTTTCACCATAGTGTGGCACGTTACACACTACTACCCCATGCTCACGACACGCTTCGATATCGATGTGGTCGTAGCCGGTGGACATCGTAAGCACCAGTCGCAGACGGGGTAGAGCCTCCAGCGTCGTGCGGCTCACCTTCGTGCCGATGAATACACCGATGGCATCATATCGGGCACATGCCTCATATCCTTCCGGATTCAGGGGGTGGGGCAAGAAGTCCACCTGTACCCTGTCGGCGATACCAAGGCGGTACGTGCCTTCCCTCAGGTATTGCGCCTGCCAGTCGTCTACTTCAAAAAAGCCAGCATATATCGTGTCCATGGCATTCACATTATACCCCCTTGAGAAAGCTGCCTGTACCACTTACACCGCGCCACGTGCTCAGGCATCGCCAGGCAGGAAGGCACGATACCACCAACGAATGTTAAAAACGGAGGGAAGTATGAAAAGGCTCAGCGTTACCATTGTGGCAGTATGCGCGTGCATGAATGCGTATCTACCCGTGGCGGGAGATACGCTGCGCGTGTATCACGTCGGCAACAGTGTCACTGATACCATTCGCTACGCTGCGTTTCAGAAGGCGGCTCAGGCTGCAGGACATACCTATATCTATGGCAGACACATGATTCCCGGCGCACCGCTGTCATGGATTTGGGACCACCCAGAAAGTGGTTTCATGGAGGAACCGTTCGGCTACTACCGGAAAGCGTTGTCAGGCTACGAGTGGGATGTCCTCACTCTGCAGCCCTTCGACCGGCTTTTAGAAGGAAGCGAAGACAGCGATTTGAGCACGGCAAAGCGTTTCATCGACCTTGCCGTATCAAAAAGCCCGCAGTTGCGGGTGTACATCTACTCGCGGTGGCCCCGTAAAAACGAGGACGGCAGTCTGGATTACGAGGCGAAGTGGTTGCGGAAGTACACTGGCGACTGGGACCAGTCTAATGAGAGCCGAGACTACTTTGAACGATTGCTGCAGCGGCTGCGATTGGAGTACCCCGCGCTGCGCAACAGACTGTTTCTCGTTCCCGTCGGGGATGTCATGCTGGAGCTGCATCGCCGGATGAAACGCAACGAGAT
>JAPWUZ010000112.1 GCA_028275265.1 Armatimonadota bacterium
CGAGATACGGGGCTATCACGATATTGGGCAGGTCTACGCAGATGGAATCCACCTGAACGAAGTTGGTTCCTACATCGTGGGCTGCACCTTTTTCGCCACGCTATATCGGCAGTCGCCGATGCGTTTTTCCGCGGAGCCATACGGCGTCCAGGATGCTGCGCTTGTGAAAAAGATACAGGACACGGTGTGGCAAGTGGTGCGCAACCACCCACTGGCAGGCGTTGTTCGCACAAAGGAGGCAAAAGATGGCAGGTAATACGATTCGCCTGGGCATCGTGGGTGCAGGAGGGCGCGGAGCCAGCTTTAAGTCCGCCTGCGAAGCGATACCTGGTGTCACGATTAAGGCAGTGTGTGACGTAGACGAAGCGCGTGCCCGGCGCGTCGCCGAGATGACAGGCGCACAGCAGGCCTTCACCGACTATCAGCAGATGCTGGAGAAAGCGGACATCGACGCGGTGATTGTAGCCACTCCCATGCCCTTGCATGCGCCGCAGTCCATCGCCGCGCTCCGACACCATATCCACGTGCTCAGTGAAGTGCCCGCCGCGATCTCCGTAGAGGAATGTCGGCAACTGGTGCAGGCAGTGCGGGAGAGCAGAGCGGTGTACATGATGGCGGAGAACTACATTTACGCCAAGCCCATCGTGCTGGTGAAAGAGCTGGTGCGACGGGGGCTCTTCGGTACCACCTATTATGCCGAAGGGGAATACATCCATGAACTCAAAGAGCTGAATGAGCTTACCCCCTGGCGACGCAGGTGGCAGACGGGCATCAATGGCAATACCTACCCCACACATAGCATCGGTCCCATTCTGGAGTGGATGCCGGGAGACCGGGTGGTTTCGGTGTGCTGCGCGGGCAGCGGACACCACTACCGCGACCCCCGCGGCGAACTGTACGAGAACGAAGATACCACAGTGACCCTGTGCAAGATGCGTTCTGGAGGGCTGGTGAAGCTGCGTCTGGATATGCTGTCCGACCGTCCGCACGCGATGAACGTGTATCAACTGCAGGGCACAGACGGCTGCTATGAATCGGCGCGGGCCCATGGCGAACACGACCGCGTGTGGCTGCGTAGCCTCTGCCCGGACATGAATACGTGGTTACCCTTACGCGAGCTGGAAGAGCAGTTTCTGCCGGAAGACTGGAGGCGTCAGGAGGAACTGGCCCGACGCACCGGACACGGTGGCGGTGACTACTTCGTGCTGGCGGATTTCATCGCCGCGATCCGGGGCGAGCGACCGCCTGCGGTGGACGTGCACTACGCGCTGGATATGACCCTGCCGGGCTTGATGAGCCAGATTTCCATTGCGCAAGGCGGACGATGGGTGGCGGTGCCCGATTCGCGGATCTGGGGTACTGACGCCGAGCCCAAACCGCAACTGCAGATGGTGTACCCCCCGCACCGCTTCGCGTCCCTGCCGGAGCCACCGATACCGGAGGGCTATCGCCTGCGCAATATCCGCGCGGGCGAGGAGGAGAAATACCTTGCCCTAATGCACAAAGTGGGATTCGCGGAAAACTGGACGATCGCTGACGTGCAGCGATTCATGCGCAACGTACTGCCCGGTGGCTTCTTTGTGGTGGAGCATATTGCCACAGGTGATTTGGTAGCAACGGCAATGGCGAACCACTCCCCCAATGAACTGCATCCCAACGCGGGCGTACTGGACTGGGTGGCTGCTGACCCCGCCCATCAGGGCAAGGGACTGGGCAAGGTGGTTACCGCTGCGGTGGTGCGCCTGCTGGTACAGCGGGGGTACGAGCGCATCTACCTGCTCACCGATGACTGGCGTTTGCCTGCGATTGCAACCTACCTGTCGCTGGGCTGGGAGCCTTACATCTACAACCAAGAGATGCAGGAGCGATGGGACAGAGTGCTTCAGCAGATACGCCGGTGAAAAGAGCCAGTTTCGACAGAACGGCATCGGGGCATAGATCGCCTTTTTGTGCCTTTGACGATAAAAGCCGCATTCTAAAGAGGAGGTTTGTATGAGAGAAGAGTCCTTCGAGTTTCTCAAGCAGATAGTCAACACGCCAAGCCCTTCGGGTTACGAGCAGAAGGCACAGGCGGTGTTCCGTGAATACGCCGGGCGTTTCGCCGATGAGGTGCACACCGATGTGCTCGGCAACAGCTATGCCGTGATTAACCCGGAGGGCTATCCGCGCGTGATGCTATCCGGGCATGTGGATGAAATCGGCTTTGTTGTCCACTACATCAGCGATGAGGGTTTCATCTACTTCTCACCGGTTGGAGGACACGACTCCATCGTGCCGGTAGGGCACCGGGTGCATATCCACACGAAGCAGGGACCGGTACTCGGAATTATCGGGCGCAAAGCGGTGCACCTGCTCAGCGAGGAGGAACGGCGCAAGAAGCCCGAGATCAGCGACCTGTGGATAGACATCGGAGCGACCAGCAAAAAAGAAGCGGAAGAGCGCATACGCTTGGGAGACCCCATCACGTATGTATACGACCTTCAACCCCTGCTGGGAGATTTCGTCACCGCACGCGGCTTCGACAACAAGATGGGTTGCTTCGTGGTGGCAGAGGCGTTGCGGCTGTTGAGCGAACATCGCTCCGAGCTCAAGGCGGCAGTGTATGCGGTCTCTACAGTGCAGGAGGAAGTGGGACTGCGCGGGGCGCGTACCATCGCCTACGAGATAGACCCGCAGGTAGCGGTGACGGTGGATGTGGGACACAGCATCGACTACCCGGGCGTGGACAAAAAGAAACATGGCGATCAGGCTATTTCTAAAGGTCCCGTCATCTGCCGCGGCTCACATATCAACCCGCTGGTCTTCGAGATGCTGGTGGAGACGGCAATCGAAAAAGAGATACCGTATCAGATAGAGGTCGCAGGCGGGCGCACCGGCACCGATAATGACGCCATCCAGCTATCACGCTCGGGCGTGGCAACCGGATTGGTTTCGGTGCCGATACGCTATATGCACACGCCGTGTGAGCTGCTGCATCTGGGTGACCTGGAGAACACAGTGCGCTTGCTGGCGGAGTTCACGCTCAAGGTCCATGCGGGTATTAACTGGACTCCAACGGGATAAGCGAGGGATGCGTGCATGATACCGCCACAAATACCCACCCGCCGGGGCATGAGCTGCTGGACGGTGGGCTTACTGTCCTGTCTGGGGGCAATCGCCCTGGTGATAATCGGGATAGCTATACTTGCCATCGTTGTTGCACGCCGTCCCGAGTTCAAACAGGCGATGTCCACCGGTGTGCAAATCGCCCGGTGTCAGCAGAACATGCAGGAGATATACGCGGCGATAGGGCGCTACCGTCAGCGCAACAACGGGAAGTATCCAAAAGACCTGAAGGAACTCGTGCCCCGCTACTTGCCGGAGGCGGGTAAACTGAAGTGTCCTGCAGATACTTCCGGTAAGCCGGTGAGTTACCAGTACTTTCAGCCCGCGCAGAACAGTCCGGACACATCACCGTTACTGCAGTGTGACCACCATATGGTGATGAACCAGAAGATACCGGTAATCATGCTCAAAAACGGGCAGGTACTGAGCTCCTCGCAGTGGAGAGGGCGCGATGGTTCGAATGCCCCTGCGCAGGTGCCGTCCGAACAAAGGTAGTGGACTTGCTGTGTCATTACGGATGCAGGAGGTTGTGTTTGCCGTCAATTATGCGCATAAACAGGCTGTTACTCGCCATCAGCATCGGTATCGCGATGCTCGTCTTACCGGCTTGCCATCGCAGGCAACAAGAGCCGGGCGTCGTTCACCTGCGTGCGTGGACGATGTGGGGCGGCGACGAGGCGGAGGCGTTTCAGGTGGTGGTGGATGAGTTCAACCGCACGCACCCGCACATCCAGGTACACAATCTCGCAGCGGTGGAGGATACCAAGATTATCCGCGCCATCGTCGCCAATGACCCGCCAGAGATATTCACCCTGCGCGACCCGGGCTATCTGGGCTCACTGGCTGGCAATGGCGCGCTGCTGTGCCTGGACGACTTTTTCAAACAGTCCGGGCTGAGGGAGTCGGACTATGCGCCGGGCTCACTGTCGCAATGCCGCTACAACGGCAAACTGTATGCAATGATCTACCTGATGGACTGCTTCGCCCTGCTGTGGAACAAAGACGCCTTTCGGGAAGCAGGTTTAAACCCCGACCGTCCCCCCAAAACGTTGAGCGAGCTGCTGGAATATGCCCGAAAGCTCACCAAGCGCGACGCTAACGGGCGTATTGTGCGTATCGGAATGATGCCGCCCGACCCGCTCATCATTATATCCGCCTTTGGAGGGCAATTTATCGACCCAAAGACCGGAATGCCTACCGCCGACCATCCGCGCAACATCGAGGCGTTGGAATGGTACCGGAAGCTGATCGAGGTACAGGGCGGCGCGGAGGAGGTGAATGCGTTCCAGGCGGGTTTTGGACAGGAGATGGGTATCAACAACCCCTTCTTGGTGGGCAAAGTGGCGATGATGATTAACGGGCAGTGGAACCCGTACTGGTTCCAGCGCTACGGTCCGAAGGTGCGGTACGGTGCCGCACCTATCCCCTATCCAGACCAGTATCCGGAGATGAGAAACTTCACATGGCTCGGTGGCAATATCTTCTGCATTCCGGTCAACTGCAAGCACCCCAAAGAGGCGTGGGAGTTTCTGCGCTGGACGCAAACCGTGAAGGCGCAGGTGCTCTTCGCGAGCACCATGCACGGTGTGCCCAACATTCTGGCGGCGCGTAAAGAACGTAGCCTGCGCGAGGGAGAGCCATGGAAACGCGCTTTCGCCGTCTTCATGGACGTGGCGAGCAGCCCGAATGCCCGCCACTTCCCCCCTACTCCCATTACCGGACTGTACCAGTACGAGATATACAGTGCCGTGGACTTCGTGCGGTACGGAACCAAAACGCCTGCACAGGCACTGCGCGATGTACAGAAGCGGGTGTACCGAGAGATGCTGTTCTGGCGGAGGTGATGCACATGTTCAAACGTCAGCGCAACCTGCAAGGCTGGCTCTTTGTTTCACCATGGCTGGTGGGGTTCTTCGTGTTCACCCTGTACCCGATACTGGCGTCGCTCTACTACAGCTTCTGTGACTACCGTGTACTTACCCCGCCAAAATGGGTGGGACTGGCGAATTACGCAGCACTACTGACCGACCGCGACTATTTTCTGCCCTCACTCTGGAACACGCTGTTCATGTTGATCGAGCTGCCTCTTGCGCTCGTCATCGGGCTAACGATGGCGCTCCTGCTCAATCACAAAATACCCGGCATCGGCATCTTTCGCACCATTTACTACCTGCCCTCTATTATGCCGGTGGTAGCGGTAGCGGTATTGTGGCTGTGGGTATTGAACCCGCAGTATGGGCTGTTGAACGCGGTGTTAACACCGTTACTCGCACCGTTTGGTTTACAACCTCCGGGCTGGCTCGCTGACCCCAAATGGTCTAAGCCAGCGTTCATCATGATGGACTTGTGGGCAGTGGGCGGAAGCGTGGTCATCTATCTGGCAAGCCTGCAGAACGTGCCCGCGCACCTTTACGAGGCGGCGGAGATCGACGGCGCGGGCTCCTGGCACAAGACCATTCACGTCACGCTACCAATGATTTCGCCAGTCATCTTCTACAACCTCATCATGGGTGTTATCTGGACGTTCCAGTACTTCACGCAGACATTCATCATGACACAGGGCGGCCCACAGAACTCCACGCTGTTCTACGCGCTCTATCTTTTCTATAATGCTTTTCGCGATTTTCGCATGGGGCGCGCGTGTGCAATGGCGTGGATATTGTTCATCCTGACGCTCATCGCCACGCTCATTGTGTTCCGCACATCCGCACGATGGGTTTACTACGAGGGGGAGAGAAACTGATGGCAACCGAAGCGATGACGACGAAAAGGCAGCTGGCACACTGGAAGCAGTCGAAAGTATGGCGCAAGCGGATTGCTGTCACGGCGGTCTACCTGATACTGATTGCGCTTAGCATCTCCTTCCTTGCACCCTTTGCGCTGATGGTTTCCACCTCCCTGAAAACCGAAGACCGCATCTTCACGGAGACCATCGAATGGATACCCAGCCCCGTACGATGGCAGAACTATGCGGACGCGCTGCAGTCTTTTCCCTTCCTGCTCTACCTGCGCAATACGTTGTTCGTGTGCGCACTGGTGGTGGTCGGCACGGTGCTTTCTTCTGCCCTGCCGGCGTACGGCTTCGCCCGACTACGCTGGAAAGGGCGTGACACACTCTTTCTGATTATGCTGGCAACCATCATGCTCCCCGCGCAGGTTACTATGTTGCCGGTTTTCGTCATGTTCCGCACCATCGGCTGGACGGGTACCTACCTGCCACTGGTGGTACCGCCCTTCTTCGGCAGTGCGTTCGCCATCTTCCTGTTGCGCCAGTTCTTCCTCACCATCCCGCAGGAGCTGTCCGACGCCGCACGCATCGACGGGTGTTCCGAGTGGCGCATTTTCTGGCAGATTATCGTGCCGCTCTCTGTACCTGCGCTGGCGACGGTGGCGCTGTTCGCCTTCATCGGTGCCTGGACGGACTTCATCAACCCGCTGGTGTATCTGACCGACGAGAACACCTACACGCTGGCGGTGGGTCTGCAGACCTTCGTGGGACGACACAGCTCCGAGTGGAACCTGCTGATGGCAGCAGCGACGGTGGTCACCCTGCCGCTGATGGTGGTCTTCTTCTTCACCCAGCGGCTGTTTATCGAAGGCATCACGTTGACAGGAATCAAGGGATAGGAGGCACATGAATGGCAGCCCCGTTGATACACCAGACGGACCTGTTCCGTCCACATAACGACCCGGACGACCATTTTGACCTGGCGGTCATTTACGCGCTGGCTCTGCAGGGCAAGATAGACCTGCGTGGTATCGTCATCGACCGCCCGCCGCCGAAGTTTGACGGCGACCCCGATATGGGGGCTATCGCGCAGCTGAACCACATCACTGGGCTGACAGTGCCTGCTGTTGTCGGCTCCGCGCAACCGATGAAATCGCCCCACGACACCCAGTCGTCGGCACCGCCGTCCGACAAAGCAGCCGTCCGCTTCATTCTGGACGTTCTTCGCCAGTCACACCAGCGCGTGGCGATTACTGTTGTGGGTTCATGCAGGGACGTCGCACTCGCGGGCAAAACCGACCCCGCCCTGTTCGCCCGCAAATGTGCCGGCATCTATATCAACGCCGGTACCGGCTCGCCCGACCCGAAGCTCGCCTCCGTGCTGGAATACAACGTCACCCTGGACCCCGCGGCATACCGTGCCCTGTTCGACCTGCCCTGCACCATCTACTGGCTGCCCTGCTTCGAGGATTACGAAGGCGAGTGGCGCGTGAAGCGATGCGGTACCTACTGGCGGTTTCGACAAGAAGAGGTGCTTCCCGCGCTGTCACCGCGAATGCAGAACTTCTTCCTGTACATGTTCCAGCGTGTGCGGGAGACAGACTGGTTAAGATATCTGTATCGCCAGCCCGACGCTTCGCTCATCAAGCAATACAGCCAGCAGGAGCGGAACATGTGGTCTGTCGTGAGCTTCCTGCACGTCGCGGGGTTGACCGTAACCACCACGGGTGAAGTCGTGCCGATAAAGGCGTCAGGTGACTCTGCGGTGTACGCATTCCAGCCTGTGCGTATCTCCTGTAACGAAAACGCGGTGACCACCTGGCAACCCGACTCGCGCAGCACGAACCGCTACATGTTTATGGTCAGGGATTTGGAACACTACCAGAGCGCGATGACCCGAGCGCTAAGAACGCTGCTGACAGCACTGCCCTGATTGGGTCGCGAGGAGTCGGACGCAATACCCTCGCAACCCAT
>JAPWUZ010000348.1 GCA_028275265.1 Armatimonadota bacterium
CAGCCACGTCCGCGATAGAATGTCACGTTCGAGTTTCCCTCGATGTTCATGCCTAACCGTTGCATCGCGTCGCGCGGCGGCACGTATGGCTCTTTGCATTTGGAACATATCGTGCGCAGCAGTCGCTGAGCCAGTACGCCCACCAGTGAGGAGGCAATCAGGAAAGGCTCCACGCCCATGTCCAGTAATCGCGCCACCGCGCCCGGCGCGTCGTTCGTGTGCAGGGTGGATAACACCAGGTGTCCCGTCAGCGCGGCTTCGATGGCGATGATGGCGGTCTCCGCATCGCGAATCTCACCCACCATGATGATGTCCGGGTCCTGGCGCAACATCGCACGCAACCCCGCCGCAAAGGTCATACCCGCTTTGGGGTTGACGTTCACCTGTGTCAAGCCCTGCAGCTCGTACTCCACCGGGTCCTCGATTGTCAAGATGTTCTTCTCACCCGAGTTGAGCTTGGACAGCACCGAGTAAAGCGTGGTGGATTTCCCTGAGCCGGTTGGTCCTGTCACCAGAATTATTCCATAAGTGCGGGTAATCATCGCCTCAAACATTTCCAGTGTGTAAGGCAACATGCCGAGTTTGTGGAAGTCCACCGTGATGCTGCTGCGATCCAGCACGCGCATGACCACTTTTTCGCCGTGTACCGATGGCAGTGTGGAGACACGGAAGTCATACGTCTTGCCGTCTATCACGGCGGAGATACGGTTGTCCTGTGGCACACGCTTCTCGGCGATGTCCATGTCCGCCATAATCTTGAAGCGACTGATCAGCGACGCCTGCACTCTTTTAGGCAGTACCATTGCATCCTGCATGATGCCGTCGATGCGGTAGCGCACCTTTACAAACTCTTTGGATGGCTCGATATGGATATCGCTCGCTTTGTCCTGAATCGCTTTGGTGATGATGAGGTTCGCCAGGCGCACCACAGGGGCGTCTTCGCTCAGTTCACGGAGCTGTTCGACGCTGAGGTGTTCTTCCTCATCCTGTTTCGTGGCGGTTTGCACATCTATCTGAGCGGAGTCTATCTCCCGCACGACCTGGCTGAGCACATCGGTAACCGCCGCTTCCTGCCGGTAGGCGGTATTGAGGGCGTTCAGCACGTCTTCTTCTGTGGCAATGACCGGCTCCACATCCTTGCCGGTGATGAGGCGAATCTCATCGATGGCAAAGATGTCCAGTGGATTGACCATCGCCACCGTCAATCGCCCGTTGTTGAGGCTGACGGGGACCGCCTTAAAGCGACGTGCGATGTCCTGCGAGAGCAGCTTTACCGCCTCGGGGTCGGGGGGCTGTTGAGCCAGGTCCACATAGGCGACGCCCCAGTGTTCGCCCATGCACCGGACGCGGTCGCGTTCGGTGATCAGCCCCATGTCCACCAGCAACTCGCCGATATTCT
The DNA here is from genome assembly GCA_028275265.1 of Armatimonadota bacterium. Classification (GTDB taxonomy): domain Bacteria; phylum Armatimonadota; class HRBIN16; order HRBIN16; family HRBIN16; genus HRBIN16. The sequence goes on from JAPWUZ010000348.1 coordinate 1,400, forward strand.
CGTGCGATTGCAGTTGCTTCTGCTTCTCAATCGCTGTTGCGAGCTGCTCGCGGGTAATGAGGCCCGCCTGTACGAATATCTCACCTGTCGTGGATGCCATGGCTACCGTGTACTCTCCGGCGGGCTACATTGCCCACCCCTTTCACACAGAATGTGCAGAGGGTGAGGGCAATCGTGACGCCGTGGCTCACCCTCTGTCTCACAAGCCATCCGCTCTATTCTTTCCACAGAGTGGCGGTCAAGAAGACCATAATCTCCGAGCTGCTGCGTTTGGTGTTGGTCTGCTTAAACAGGTAGCCCAGTATCGGTAAGTCTCCCAGTAGAGGGACCTTCTGCACCAGCTTCAGGTCACGCTGGGAGATGAGCCCGCCGATAACCAATGTCTCCCCGCTGCGCAGACGCACCGCGCTGTCCGCAAACCGGCGCGATACCTGGGGTATCTCACCGCCTACCGGGGTCTTGAGGAAACCGGTAATCAGGCTCACTTCGGGGTGAATCTGTAGGGTGATGTCACCCTCCGGGTTGGTCTTGGCGACCACGTTGAGCTGGATACCCACGTTCACCTTGCCGGTGGTGACGCTGACGCCGTTTTGCGTGGACTGGACGCTCTCGATGTAGCGCACCTCATCGCCGATGAATATCTGCGCTTGCTTGGCGTTCAGCACCAGCAGCTTGGGGTTTGCCAGCAGGTGAGCCTTGTTGTCTTTGAACAGGGCATCCAGCTTGGCGCTGATGCTGATGGCGTCGCGTGTCAGTCGTCCAAACACGATGGTGCCGAAGTTTCCGCGGTCTGGCGGGTTCGGAGTGCTCAGGGTGAAGTTGCCTTTGGTGCTGCTGAAGTCCCACAGCACGCCCAGCGTGTTATCCACGTCTGTGCTGACCTCCACCACCTTCGCCTCGATCAGCACCTGCGGCGGCGCGGTGTCAATGCGAGCCAGTGCCTCTTTGGCGCGGTCTACCGCTGCACGCGGACCCATCAGGATCAGCGTGTTCACCCGCTCATCGACGGAAGCATCCCCAGAGCTTCCCTGCGCCTCTTTTCCGCCCTGTTGCCCGCCGCTGGCATTGCTGCCGCTTTGCAGCGCCTGGTCTACGCCTTTCTCGCCGACCGTTCTACCCGCCGAGTCGCCCAGCGGGGCAGGAGCCAGCAAATTGAAGCCGGGGCGCGGCCCCAGAATGA
>JAPWUZ010000052.1 GCA_028275265.1 Armatimonadota bacterium
CAGGCAGGCGGACTGGGAAGGTCTGATTATCCGCGCTGCCCAGGAGTTCGCGCAGGCGGTGTCGGAAGGTAAGCCTGTAGCCGAGGCGGTGAAACAAGCCGAACAGACGCTCAGCCCCATCGCGCCCGTTGCGAAAGAGTATACCATCCACTGCGTGGGGCACGCGCATATCGACATGAACTGGATGTGGAACTGGGCGGAAACGGTCGCGACTGCGAACGACACTTTTTCCACAGTCGACCGGCTGATGCAGGAGTTCCCGCAGTTCCGTTTCTCACAGGACCAGACCTCCACGTATCAGCTGATGAAAGACTACCTGCCTGAGCTGTGGCAGAAGGTGAAAGAGCATGTGCATGCAGGCAGGTGGGAAGTGACCGCCAGCCAGTGGGTGGAAGGCGATAAGAACATGGCATCTGGAGAAATCCTGTGTCGGCATCTGCTGTACACGAAGCGATTCTTCCAGAGGGAGTTCGGGCTGCCGTACGATGCAGTGCAGCTGGATTACGAACCAGACACTTTCGGACACGCGCACACCGTGCCCGGTATTCTCACCCGCGCCGGTATCCGCTACTACTACTTCTGCCGAACAGGCAAAGGTCCGTTCCTGTTCTGGTGGCAGGGCAAGGACGGGTCGCGCGTGCTGGCTTTCGACGACCATCGCGAGTGGTATCTGGGACCCATCACGCCGCACATCGCGCGCCATGTGGTGGAGTTCGAACGGCAAACAGGTTTGAAGGATATGCTGTTTGTCTACGGTGTCGGTGACCACGGAGGCGGACCGACGCGGCGTGACCTGCAGCTGGCGCACGAGATGACGGAGTGGCCGGTTTTCCCCAAAATCCGGTTCAGCACCTACCACGAGTTCTTCCGTATCGCCGAGCGCGAGGCGAAAAACCTGCCCGTGATCGACAGCGAGCTGAACTTCGTGTTTGAAGGCTGCTACTCATCGCAAAGCAACATCAAATACGCCAACCGCAAGAGCGAGAACACGCTGGTGGAGGCGGAAATCTGCGCCCTGCTGGCAAGGGGCGTTTGTGGGCTGGCTTATCCCACCGAGCAGCTTCATACGGCATGGCGTCATGCGATGTTCAACCAGTTCCACGACATCCTGCCGGGTTCGGGTGTGCATGCCACCTACGAATACGCGCAGGGGCTGTTCCAGGAGATCCTGACCCACACTTCCATGATTAAGACGCGCAGCCTGCGTGCCCTCGCGGCGAAGGTCAACACGAAAGCGGTATCGCCGGCTGAAGTTCCCGCTATTCAGCAACATGGCGAAGGACTTGGTGCGGGGCAGGGTGACCTGCCAGCGGATGGCGTAGTCAGCCGCTACGGTGCGGGAGGTATCGGTAGCGACCCGTTCGTCGTGTTCAACCCTTCCCCATGGATACGCAGTGAGGTGGTGACCACCCGCATCTGGGACCGTGATATCGAAACGCCTTACGTCGCCGTGCGGGATGATAAGGGTAACGTGTTCAGGGCGCAGGTGCTGGCACGAGGACATTACTGGCAGCATAACTACATCGAACTGGCTTTCCCTGCGCATGAAGTGCCGGCGCTGGGATACCGCACGTACAACGTGCATCGCGCGGTGACGGCGGTTGACGGCACAGGTTGCACCAGCGACGGTAAAGGCACTATCGAGAACGAGTTTCTGCGCGTGACCGTAGAACAGCAATCGGGTGCGATTGTGAGCCTTGTGGATAAGCGCACGGGGCTGGAACTGGTGCCGCCGGGTGAGCGCATCGGGTTACTGGAGTACATCCTTGAAGCGCCGCATGGCATGACCGCATGGGTGCTGGGGCAGATTCAGGAATATCTACCTTTTACCGAGGGAGCCACGCTGACCTTCCCGCACAACGGTCCCTTCATCGCCAGTGTGCAGGCGCATCACCGCTTCAACGATAGCCGGCTCACTCTCACCATCAGCCTGATGGCGGGTGTGCCCCGCGTGGACTTCACGCTGGATGTAGACTGGCTGGAGCGCGGTTCACCGGAGAAGGGTGTGCCCGTATTGCGGGTGCAGTTCCCGCTGGCGATAGACGAGGCCAAGTGCCGCATGGAGTGTCCCAATGGCTGGGTGGAGCGTTCCACCATCGGCTATGCGGAGCCTTCGGAGACCTTCAGGCATGTAGGTGGACCGGGTATCGCCATGTACCCCATGGATATGCCAGCGCAGAAGTGGGTAGAGCTGTCAGGAGTGCACTCGGAGACGGGTAAACCGGCAGGCGCGGTGCTGGTGAACGACCGGGTGTACGCGCACAGCGTCTGTGATAACACATTGGGCATGACTCTGTTGCGCAGCTCTTACGATCCCGACCCGCTGCCGGAACTGGGGCGCCACACCTTCCGCTTTGCGCTGGTTCCGTTCGGCGAGGGCTGGACGCCTGCGCACTCTGCCCGTGCGGGCTACGACTTCAACCTGCCCTTCAACGTGGTCAGCACGGATGTGCATGGGGGCGAACTACCTGTTTCCCAGTCATTCGCAGAGGTTTTAACGCCGAACGTGATGCTGAGCGGCATGAAGAAGGCGGAAGACTCGGACGCGCTCATCCTGCGGCTGTATGAGGTGGACGGCAAGGCAACCACCGCCGAGGTGCGGCTGAGCAGCGTGCTGGCACGACCGAATGCACCAGCCGTGGAGACAGACATCCTCGAGCAGCCGCTGAGCAGTAGCACCGCCCGCATGAACGGCGACGTACTGAGTGTGCAAATACCGCCCTTCGGTCTGGTGACGGTGAGGGTGGGGTAGCATCTGTGCTGTTAAGGGGGGCAAGGTTCAAGGAAAACAATATCACCATGAGCCTTGCCCCCGGTTCTCGTTAACACGTGTCATGCTCGACGCTTTGTCCCAAATAGACGTCTCTCTTCTGTACGCGGCGAATGGGGCACATCACCCGCTACTGGATGCGGTCATGCTTTTCGTGACGGACATTAAGAAGACGGGCATCCTGTTGCTGCTGGTGTGGCTGGGGCTTTTGTGGAAGGGCGGGGGCAAGGGCAGAACGGTCGCTTTGATGCTGTTGCCCCTAATACTGATTACGGATCAGCTGAGCAGCCATGTGCTGAAAGATTTGTTTGGCAGGGTGCGTCCCTGTGAAGTGCTGGACGGGGTGCGTGCGATAGATGGCTGTCGGCACAGCCTATCGTTCCCCTCTTCCCATGCGGTGAATACCTTCGCTGCAGCGACTCTATTCACGGTGTTTTATCGGCGCTGGGTGCCCTGGGTGGCGTATGGACTGGCGGCGCTGGTTTCTTACTCGCGTGTTTACCTGGGGTTGCACTATCCGTCTGATGTGCTGGGTGGAGCACTGATAGGGGTGGTTTGTGCGTTGGCGGTTGTCTGGGTGTATGACAGATTATCTGTGTTTGTGCGGAAGCGTAACGACGCAAAGTAAGCGTATCTTCCCGAAAGGGCAGCAAGTGGTTCCTTCCGCTTCCCTGCGACTTCCGCAGGGAAGCGGTCGTTCTTTTGAGATCCACATGTTCCTTCCGTCAAACCTGTTCCCAGTCAAACACTGCGGTCAGCGTGGGCCAGTCCCCATGCAGCAAGGACCGATAAACTCTCTGGCAGTCCTGTGGGGAGGCGGTGCTGTACAGCCCTTTGACCGAAATCCTGCGTTCCGCCAGCCAGCGAAGCGCTGCCTCCTGATTGCCATAGATGCTGTTGGTGCGGAAGTCCTGAGGGTGCAGAGGCAGTTCCCACTCCCAGCCACTGCGCACCACAGCGTAATGGTGGAAGATGGCGTGGGTGAGTTCGAAGGCGGTGCGTTCCGTGTATCGCCTCCATGGCGTGCCTACCAGTACGACCTCTCCCCTTTTGCATACCACCCTGCATCCATCCAGTGCGGCTTCTTCGTTACCGGAGCATTCCAGCACCAGTGCTATGGTGCCTGCCAGTTCGTCGGCCGGCACGCGGGAACAAACCGGCGCGATGCCTGCCTCTTGCGCTATCTCTCTGCGCCGTACTGAAGGGTCGCATGCGAATACCTCATAACCGCATAACTGGAAGATGCGGGCAGCCAGATGCCCGACGATGCCCAGACCGGTAACCAGCACGCGCTGGGGCGGACGAGCGGTTGTCGTGGTGAGGGTTGACATGGATACTCCCATGAGCCGGGCGAAGACTGCTTCGGCAGGCGAGAGCCCCTCGGGGACGGGGATAGCGTTGCTTTCCGGGACACGCTGGAAGGACTGGTGAGCTCCCATGCAATAGGCGAGGTCGCCGCGCCGGAAGCGAGATACCCGTGTGCCCATTTCCTCGACGCGGAACACAGCCGCGTAACCGGTTCGGCGCGGGAAGCTGTCCCCGAGAAAGCCGGCGTTCAGCTCTGTGCCTGTACTGACGAGGCTGGCAATGGTTCTGCCTGCTACTTCATCGGGCTGAAGAGGAGATGGGTCGCGCTCGACGGGCAGCAATTCCGCTCGCTCGCGGGCGGTAAAAGTAATGGCGTACTCGCTCATCGAATCGTGACCCCTACTTCGCGCGCAACGGCGCGGATATACTGTGCTGCTTCCACGTACTCCTCCTCTGTCGCAAGGTGTTCAATCATCAAGGGGGTATCGGGAGGCAGTTTGTCCAGCTCACGCAGGTAGGTGCGATAGTCCAGCCCACCCTTGCCGGGGGCGCACTCGTCCAGATGAGTGGTCAGACGCTGGTGCAGGATAATGTCTTTGGCGTGGCAGCTTTTGATGTATGCTCCCAGCTTACTGAAGCACTCGCGGAGCAGGTCGGCGTTGCCGTAGTAGCGCTGGGGGCTGCATATCAGGTTGACAGGGTCCAGGTGCACCGCAAAGGCGGGACGATCAATGGCGCATATCAGCTGCACGTAGCTTTCCACCGAGTCGGGATACATCCAGGGCATCGTTTCCAGTGTATAGAAGGTACGTGTGGGCTTTACCGCGTCGATGATGGTGCGTACCGTCTCGACGATGAGGTCGAAGGTTTCTCGGGTGAGGTTATCGGGATGGTGTCCGTCCCATGGTTCGCCGCGTGAGCCCGCGATGTTCACGCAACACAGCGCACCAATCTGGTCGGCGAGAGCGAGCTGTTTCTGACAGTACTCTATCGCGTCTCGGCGGGCTTGTACATCAGGCGAGAGAGGGTTGCTCCACGCCCCTACTTCGGCGATGACGAGGTCCGCCCGGCGGGCTGCTTCGGCGTACGCGCGAACGGTCTGCTCATCCGCACGATGGTCCACGGGGCAGTAGACCGCGCTGTATCCTGCCTGCCGGGCGGCGTTTGCCCATTCGTCAGGTGTGGCAAAGTTGCCAAAAACGGGTGCTCCAAGTCGCATGGGTGCCTCCTGCTCAAGGAATGAGTATTATGACTTACTTCGTGCATGGAAGTTGCTCTCCTGCCTTGACCGCTACAGCCCGCTGTGCTATAACAGTCCGGAGGTGAGGGAACGTGTTTTCCAGTGTGCCTGCCGCAGAGGTAGACAGGCGATGACCTTCCGGGAGATTCTCTTTCTGGTGAACCCGCAGGCGGGTGGGGGGAGGGCGAGGCGCGTCGACTGGCAGAAAGTATGTGCTTTTCTGGACGCGCGGTGTCGGGTCGTCATGTCGCAGTCCCCGGAAGAGGCAGTACGCCACGTCTCGCAGTTTTGCCAGAGCGGCGGTGAGGTGGTGGTGGTCGCCGGGGGAGACGGTAGCGTCCATGCGGTGCTACCTGCGCTGGTGAATAGCCCGACGGCACTGGCGTTACTGCCGGTGGGCACGAGCAACGTGCTGGCGCGAGAGCTGGGCTATCCACTGGGACGAAAGGCGGTGTCGGGCTGTTTGCAGGCTCTGCAGACAGGAACGTTAAGGCGGATGGATGTGGGGATTGTCCACGGTATCCCGTTTGTGCTGATGGCGAGTACCGGTTTCGATGCATATGTGCTGCCCCGTGTATCGGAAGAGATGAAGAAGCGGTGGGGTGTATTTGCCTTCATCTGGACCGGTTTGCGTGAGCTGAGGCACTACCAGCCAACGCGCTATCGCATCCTCTCTGAAGCGGGCGAGCAGCATGTGGAAGCCGTTTTGTTGGTGATGTCCAATACGTCGCGCTACGGCTGGTTCACGCAAATTGCGCCCTCTGCTCGCACCGATGATGGCGAACTGGATATCGTATGGTTTGCTGCGGAAGCACGCTGGCGGCAGAAAATATGGCGTGTATTATGGGATGTGAGCTTGGGCAGGGCGGAACGCTGTCCATACCTGCGTTTTGCCCGCGCCGAATCGGTTCGCGTGGAAGCCTCTTCGGTTCAGTACGTGCAGTGCGATGGAGAACTGGTGGGACAAACGCCGATGGAGGTTCACGTTCTACCCCGTGTTCTCCACGTTATCGCCGCATCGCCTCCAGCTCCTTTGCGTAACGCTGTTTGATGAAGTGTCGGCGTACCTTCAGCGTCGGGGTAAGTTCTCCGGTTTCGATACTGAAGGGGTGATCCAGCAGAGTGAATCGACGCACCTTTTCGAATTCCGCCAGGTGGGACGTCAGGCGGTCGATCTCCTGTTTAATCAACTGCTTTACTTCCGGCAAGGCGACCAGTTCGGCATCGCTTTGCACCAGCAGACCCTGCATCTTCGCCCATTCGCGCAGGCGTTCAAACTGCGGCACAATCAGCGCGGTAATCACGTCCTGCTCGTCACCAAACAGCACCGCTTCGGCAATGTACGGACTGGTCTTTAGCTGCTCTTCGATAGGCACGGGAGCGACGTTCTTGCCGTTCGCCAGCACGATGATGTCCTTCTTGCGTCCGGTGATGCTCAGGAAACCGTCCGCGTCCCGCGAGCCCAGATCGCCGGTGTGGAACCATCCGTCGGAGTCAATCACTTCTGCGGTTTCGGCGGGTTTGTTGTAGTAGCCCAACATGACATTGGGACCGCGCACAAGGATTTCACCGTCATCGGCAATGCGCACTTGCACTCCTGGAATGGGTTTGCCTACCGTGCCAAAACGGTAGTCGGTCGGGCGATTGACAGAGACGACAGGCGAGGTCTCGGTCAATCCGTAACCCTCCAGAATCAGGATGCCGAATGCGTGGAAGAACTCGGCGTTGTGTCTGCCCAGTGCCGCGCCACCCGATATGAAGAAGCGCAGGCGCCCTCCGGTGAAGTCACGGATTTTGTGCAGCACTAACCTGTCTGCCAAACGGTGCTTGAAGCGAAGCCATGGCGTCCAGCCCCTCTCGCCACGCACTGCTTGGGCGGCTTTGGAAGCGTTTCGGAAAGCCCAGTGGAAGATACGTCGTCGGAGCGGGGGCTGTTTGGTGACGTTTTCCAAGATGCGGTCGCGGATGCTCTCAAAGAGGCGAGGTACCGCCAGCATCACGGTGGGGCGAGCAATCTGCATATCACGGGCGATGGTAAACAGGGTTTCGCAGTAGTATACCGTTGCACCGCAGGCGACCGCCGTGAAGTGTCCAGCCATGCGTTCGAAAACATGGCTGAGGGGCAGGAAGGAGAGGAACACATCATCAGGCCCTGCGTCGATGATTTCAAGACAGGCATCCACGTTCGATTGAAGGTTGTGGTGCGTGAGCATGGCGCCTTTTGGCTCGCCGGTGGTGCCGCTGGTGTAGATGAAGGTGGCGATGTGCTCTGGCGGTATCTTGGCGATGCGTCCGTGGAATCTTCGGGCGGCATCGGTGTCCTCTGCGCCACGTCGCTCGATTCCGGCAAAGGTGATGGCGTTGCTGGCAAGCCCGGCAGGGGGATCCATACACACGATGGTCTCCAGCTGTGGTATCGCTCTACTCACCTCCACTGCCTTGCGATACTGTTTCTCATCGGAGACAATGATGACCCGCGCGCCGCTATCTCGCGCCAGGTACTCTATCTGATTGGCCGGCAGGGAAGGGTACACCGGCACCACAATCGCTCCCAGCGAGAGCAGGGCATAGTCGGCAATTGCCCATTCAGGTCGGTTCTCCGATAGCAACAGCACGCGGTCACCCGAGGAAACGCCGGTTGCTTCCAGCCCCGCGCTGAGATGAATGACCCGTTGCAAATATTCGCCGTAGGTGAGTGGGTACGTCTGCCCTTTGAGGATGCGCACCAGTGCGGTGTGGTCTGGTTGCCGTTGCGCTACCTGCGCGAAAACGGTGCAGAGATTTCGAATCATGTGTATATGACCCCCTTGTCGTTGTGACAGCCCCTCGGCTGTCCGCACAGGCAGGCTCTCCCTGCCCGGGTGGGGAGGTTGCCCCACCACGGGGAAGATAGCGCGCTATTCTCCTATCGCCTTCAATATTACCCGTTTGCGCCTCTGTCCGTCAAACTCCGCGTAGTAGATTTGCTGCCACGGACCGAGGTCTAATCGTCCGCCGGTAATGGGCACAATCACCTCGTGGTGGATGAGCAAGCTTTTGAGGTGCGCGTCGCCATTGTCTTCGCCCGTGCGGTGGTGGCGATAATCGGGGCGATATGGGGCGAGCTTCTCCAGCCACTCGTCGATGTCGGCGATCAGCCCGCTCTCGGCATCGTTGACGTAGACGCCCGCGGTGATGTGCATCGCACTGACCAGCACGAAGCCCTCCTGAATGCCGCTTTCGCGCACGAACTGCTCCACCTCGTCGGTGATGTTGATATATTCCCGCCGTTTGGCGGTGTTGAACCAGAGGTACTTGGTTGCCGATTTCATCCCTTCCTCCCATGCGGTGTTCTCCTCACATCATAACATAGCGGCAGGCCGTCTGCCAAGTCGTACACCCCAGAGCGCACAGAAAGGGCAGATGTGATGCCATGAGCATGAGAAAAGTGTGCCCTCATCGAATACAACTGCGAGTTACGCAGTTGTACTGTCCGGTTCTCAACTGCGCAACCCCCTGATAAAGTGTAAGGAGGGTCGGGACGGATGTCTCAAGTTCTGAACGGCATAGACGTACTGTTGCGACAGGGGTGCAAACCCTTGAACGGCTTGCGGGTGGGATTGATTACCAACCACACTGGGCTGACGCGCGAGGGAAAACCCACCTGGCGCGGGCTGCTGGAAGCGGGAGTGAAGCTCACTGCGCTGTTCAGCCCGGAGCATGGCTTCGCGGGAATCGTGGACGAGCCGGTAAAGGATGCACGGCACCCCGAAACGGGCTTGCCCATCTACAGCCTGTACGGAGAGCATAAGGCGCCGACCGCAGAGATGTTGAGGGCGGTCGATGTGCTGGTGTTCGACATTCAGGACATCGGCTGCCGTTTTTACACGTACATCTCCACGCTGGGACTGGCGATGGAGGCGGCGGCACAGCACAGCGTGCGCGTGGTGGTACTGGACAGGGTGAACCCCATTAACGGCGTGGCAGTGGAGGGAAGCCTGACCGACCCCGACAAGCGTTCGTTTGTGGCGTATCACTCCATCCCGCTGCGGCACGGCATGACGGTGGGCGAACTCGCGAGGCTGTTTCAGGCGGAACGTGCGCCAAAGTGCGACCTGCAAGTGATACCCTGTTCGGGCTGGAAGCGCGAGATGTGGTATGACCAGACCGGCTTGCGTTGGGTGAACCCGTCGCCCAATATGCGCAGCCTGACGGCAGCCACGCTGTATCCGGGCGTGGGACTGCTGGAGTTCACCAACCTTTCGGTAGGGCGAGGCACGGACGCCCCCTTTGAACTCTTTGGGGCACCGTGGTTGAACGCCGATGCGCTAGCTCAGCATCTGCTCAAACGAAATCTGCCCGGCTTCGCGTGTATGCCTGTACAGTTTACGCCCAGTGCCAGCAAGTTTGCGGGAGAGATGTGCAACGGACTGCGGTTTACGGTGGTGGACAGGAGGCGGTTTCAGCCGGTGTTGCTGGGGGTGGAAATCGCCTGTGCGTTGCATCGCCTGCATCCGCGCGAATGGGAATGCGAGCGATTGATGACCCTGTTGACCGACAGCAAAGCGTACGAGATGATAGCGCAGGGTGCAGTGGGAGACGAAGTATGGGCTTATATGCAGCGTCAGGCAGCCGCGTTCCGCAGGAAGCGGGGGAGATACCTGCTGTACGGGTAGGGGAAACAACTCGTACCGTCACAAGAAGGGGCGTGGTATAAGGCGACTTAGCAGGAAGGTAACACCACAGGGCGAATCAAAAAGGTGAAAACCTTGCTGAAGGAGGGATTCGCTATGGCGCGACCGGTTACGCTGTTTACCGGACAGTGGGCAGACCTTCCGCTGGAGGAGATGGCGAAGAAGGCGAAAGAGTTCGGCTATGACGGTCTGGAGCTCGCTTGCTGGGGTGACCATTTTGAGGTGGACAAAGCGCTGTCGCAGGACGGCTACGTGGAATCGCGCTGGGAGATACTGAGCAAATATGGGCTGAAGTGCTTCGCGATTAGCAACCATCTGGTCGGTCAGGCGGTGTGCGACCACATTGACGAGCGGCACAAGGCGATTTTGCCTCCATACGTGTGGGGCGACGGCAAGCCCGAAGGGGTGAAAGAACGCGCGGCAGAGGAGATGAAGAACACGGCGCGTGCTGCTCGCAAGCTGTTCAACGCCGCCCCGCCGGAGGTGAAGGGGCAGCTGAAGCGCGTGGTGGTGAACGGCTTTACGGGCAGCTCCATCTGGCCCTTCCTGTATTCCTTCCCGCCCAACCCACCCGACCTGGTAGATAAAGGCTTCGCCGATTTTGCCGCGAGGTGGAAGCCGATTCTGGATGTGTTCGAGCAGGAGGATGTGTACTTCGGGCTGGAGGTGCATCCGACCGAAATCGCTTTCGATATCGTCACCGCGCAGAGAGCCATCGACGCGGTTGGCGGGCACAGGCGATTCGGTTTCAACTATGACCCCAGCCATCTGGGCTATCAGGGCGTGGACTATGTGGCGTTCATCCGCACCTTCCGCGAGCGCATCGTCCACGTGCATATGAAGGATGTGTACTGGTCGTCCACGCCGCGCCTGTCCGGGGTGTTTGGGGGACATCTGAACTTCGGGCATCCCGAGCGGTACTGGGACTTCCGCTCGCTGGGGCGCGGATGCATTGACTTCGAAGCCATCATCCGCGCGCTGAACGAAGTGAACTATCAGGGACCGCTGTCGGTGGAATGGGAAGACAGCGGCATGGACCGCGAGCATGGCGCGAGAGAGGCGTGTGCCTTTGTGAAGCGCATGGACTTCGAGCCCTCGCGCATCGCCTTTGATGCCGCATTTGCGGAGAAGTAGTGCCACCTCCGTCCCTCTCCCGTTGGGAGAGGGACGGGAGTTCTTCCTAATCTGTAGCCGCAGGCTTTAGCCTGCGCAAATCTGCGTCAATCGTGTCTGAACAATCGTTCAAAGTTCATCAGTCACTCTCCCAAATAGGAGAACAAGGAGAATGATGACATTCCTGAACGCCCTGGCGGTCGCAGGATGCGCCGGCTTGCTCTCGGCGGTGGCGCATGCTCAGGAGGGGAAAACGATGAAAGCCAACGTGCCCGTGCAGCGAGTGTTTGGTCCTGAGCATCCAGGAGGTCGTTACAAGCACGCGCCGTCCATCACACAGCTGGCGAATGGCGATCTGTATCTGGTCTTCTATGCGGGCTCCGATGAGTATGCGGACGACACCGCTATCTATGGAGCGCGCCTGCCGAAGGGCAGCTCGCATTGGACGCCCCCTGTGCCCATTGCCGATGCGCCGAACCGTCCTGAAGGCAACCCCGTCATCTGGCAGGCACCTGACGGCAAAGTGTGGCTGTTCTACGTGGTGCGCTACGGACCCACGTGGAGCAAATCCATTATTCAGGCGAAGATTTCCACCGACGGCGCGAAGACGTGGTCGGACCCGATGATTGTCAGTCTCACGCAGGGTATGATGGTGCGCAATCACCCGCTCACTTTGCCCAATGGCGATATTCTACTGCCAGCGTACCACGAGGTAGGAGACGACCCTGAATCGGTCTCAGCCGAGACCTGTTCGCTGTTTTTCATCTACGATGCGAAAAACCACACATGGACGGAGACGAACCGCATCCGCTCGCGGCTGGGCAACCTGCAGCCTGCGGTGGTCGCCATGACGGACAAGCACCTGATTTGCTATTGCCGGGCGGGAGGCAGCTATGAGGATATGCCCGACAGGCGTATCGTGTGGTCAGAATCGCATGACGGTGGGCGCACTTGGAGCGAGGGCAGGGACACCGATTTTAGAAACCCGAACTCGGCGGTGGAACTCATTCGGCTGCGCAACGGGCATCTGCTTCTTATCTTCAACGACTCTACGTCCGAACGCACTCCGTTGACCGCGGTGGTTTCCACCGACGGGGGCAAGACCTTCCCCTACCGCAGGAACCTTTTCGAAGGGGAGGACGCCTTCGCCTATCCGAGCGCGGTGCAGGCTGACGATGGCAAAATCCACCTTGTGTTCAGTGCGCAGGAGCGTACCGTGATTTATCACAGCGCCTTCGAAGAGCGGGACATCAGCCCCGAACTGGCGAGGTAAAGAGGAACAGCCGCCCTTACTGGGCGGCTGACCATTTCGACCACTACGGA
>JAPWUZ010000350.1 GCA_028275265.1 Armatimonadota bacterium
GAAGGCTCAGCAAGCCTGCGCCAGGGTCTGCGCGGTTATTTTCATCTTGCTGACCGCGTTAGGCTGGACGGCGCTGTTCGCATTTCGATAAGCACGCTGAGGTGAGAAACGATGGCAAAGCAACGTGTGGCAGTGGTCGGTGGCGGGCTCGCGGGGTTGATGACGGTCATCAAAATCGCCGAGCAGGGGCTGCCTGTAGACCTGTTTTCGCTGGTGCCCGTGAAGCGCAGTCACTCCGTGTGTGCGCAGGGAGGCATCAACGGCGCGGTCAATACCAAAGGGGAGGGCGATAGCCCTGAAGAGCACTTCGACGATACCGTTTACGGCGGCGATTTTCTGGCGCACCAGCCACCTGTCAAAAGCATGTGCTACCGCGCACCGGGCATTATCTACCTGCTCGACCGCATGGGAGTGCCCTTCAACCGTACCCCCGAAGGCTTTCTGGACTTCCGTCGCTTCGGAGGCACCAAGCACCACCGCACCGCTTTCTCCGGTTCCACGACAGGTCAACAGCTGCTATACGCACTGGACGAGCAGGTGCGCCGCTTCGAGGTGGACGGGCTGGTGCATAAATACGAGGGCTGGGACTTCTTAGGCATCGTGCGGGATGCAGATGGCAGGTGTCGGGGCATTGTGGCGCAAAACCTGCATACGATGGAAATCCGCGCCTTCCGAGCCGACGCGGTGGTGATGGCAACGGGCGGACCCGGCTACCTGTTTGGCAAATCCACCAACTCCATCATCAATACCGGTTCCGCCGCCAGCATCTGCTACCAGCAGGGTGCCTATTATGCCAACGGAGAGTTTATTCAGGTGCACCCCACCGCCATCCCAGGCGAGGACAAACTGCGCCTGATGTCCGAAGCGATTCGAGGGGAGGGCGGACGTGTGTGGGTACCGAAAGACCCCTACGATAAGCGCCACCCGCGCGACATTCCGGAGAGCGACCGCTGGTATTTTCTGGAGGAGAAGTATCCGGCTTATGGCAATCTGGTGCCTCGCGACATCGCCACGCGCGAAATCTTCGAGGTGTGCGTGACACAAAAGCGCGGCATTATGGGACGCAACGAGGTGTATCTGGACATTACCCATTTGCCACGCGACCTGATAGAACGGAAGCTGCTGGGTATTCTGGAGATTTACACCAAGTTCGTGGGTGAAGACCCGCGGGAAGTGCCCATGCGCGTGTTCCCGGCGGTGCACTACTCGATGGGCGGACTGTGGGTGGACTACGAGCGCACCCCGGACGGCTTCCTGCACCCCGAAAGCACCCGCAACCAGATGACCAACATTCCCGGTCTTTACGCGGCAGGCGAGGTGGACTACCAGTACCATGGGGCGAACCGCCTGGGCGCAAACGCATTGCTGGCGTGTATCTTTGGCGGTGAAGTGGCGGGCAACGCTGTGGTTCGTTATGTGCAGGGGCTGGAAACGACGGCAGATGCCCTGCCCGAATCGCTGTACGAGACCGAGTGTCAGCGTCACGAACAGGACTTCCAGCAGATACTGAAGATGAGCGGTGACGAAAACCCATACCGTCTGCATCAGGAGCTGGGCGAGTGGATGACCGATAACGTCACGGTGGTTCGCTATAACGACCGGCTTCGGCAGACGGAGGAGAAGATTCTGGAGCTGATGGAGCGATGGAAGCGCATCAACATCACCGACTCGTCGCTGTGGACGAACCAGATTGTGCCGTTTACCCGCGCCCTGCGTAACATGCTGATACTGGCGCAGGTCATTACGCGGGGTGCGCTCTTGCGCAACGAAAGCCGTGGGGCGCACTACAAGCCCGAATATCCCCAACGCAACGATGCCGAGTGGCTGAAGACCACGATGGCGCGCTATACTCCGGACGGACCGAATATCTTCTATGAGCCGGTGGACACTTCGTTGATACCACCGCGAGCCCGCAAGTACGACGTGGATAAGAAAGCGACTCTACAGGCGCAGCCCGAATTGGCGGCTCCGGTTGGTGCCAAGGACGACAGGGGGTCAACGGTATGAGCGACATCAAGAGTGTGGTGCTGAAGGTCAAGCGTCAGGAGAATCGCGACAGCAAACCCTACTGGGAAGAGTTCGAGGTACCCTACACGCCGCGCGCAAACGTCATTAGTTGCCTGATGCACATCCAGCGCAACCCGATCAACCGACAGGGCAAGCCGACTACCGCGCCCGCGTGGGAAGCCTCCTGTCTGGAAGAGGTGTGCGGTACCTGCACGATGGTCATCAACGGCAGAGTGCGGCAATCCTGCTCCGCGCTGGTGGACGAGGTGGGCAAGCGCGTGGACGGACATCTGGAAATCACCCTTGAACCGATGACCAAGTTCCCGGTGGTGCGCGACCTGATTGTAGACCGCAGCGAGATGTTCGAAACACTCAAGCGCATTAAGGCATGGGTGCCCATCGACGGCACGCACGATCTGGGGCCCGGTCCGCGCATCCCCGACAGCATTCGCGAACTGCGGTACGAGTTCGCCCGGTGCATGACGTGCGGGTGCTGTCTGGAAGCGTGTCCCAACGTCAGCTCCCACTCGAACTTCATCGGTCCTGCTGCGCTGGCACA
>JAPWUZ010000349.1 GCA_028275265.1 Armatimonadota bacterium
CGCAGCCTCAATGCGCGCAAAACGCTCCTCCGATGCTTGTCGGTAAGCAGTGAACTGTTGGGTGAGGTGCTCCAACGCAGCCTCAATGCGTGCAAATCGCTCTTCCGATGCCTGACGATAGGCGATGGTCTCCTCTGTCTGGCGTTCTAACGCAGCCTCAATGCGCGCAAATCGCTCTTCCGATGCCTGACGATAGGCGATGGTCTCCTCTGTCTGGCGTTCTAACGCAGCCTCAATGCGTGCAAACCGCTCTTCCGATGCCTGACGATAGGCGATGGTCTCCTCTGTCTGGCGTTCTAACGCAGCCTCAATGCGCGCAAAACGCTCTTCCGATGCCTGACGATAGGCGATGGTCTCCTCTGTCTGGCGTTCTAACGCAGCCTCAATGCGTGCAAATCGCTCTTCCGATGCCTGACGAGACGCTATCAACTCCTCCGTCAGTTTGTCTATCTTTACAGGTAGGGCGAGGAACTCGTCCGTTGCCAGCGCAACGAACACCCTTCGGCGCAACTCGGGGTCATTGCGCAGAACCTCAATCAGTTGCTCGATATCGCTGGTGTTCAGTGCCATCTCATTGCTCCGCGCCTTTGCTCCGTTGCATTGTACCACAACGGCAATGGTATGTTCACCGCCCGGCGACCGCCGCCTGCCAGGGCTCGCGGTGGGTTGCCTCATAGGCGGCGATTTTGTCTTCGTGCTGTAGCGTCAAGCCGATGTCATCCAGTCCTTCCAGCAGGCACTTCTTGCGGAACGGATCTATCTCGAAACGGCACGAAAAACCATCGCTCCCTGTGATGGTCTGTGCTTCCAGGTCTACCGTGATCTGATAGCCCTCCTGATGCTGCACGCGATAGAACAGGTCGTCGACCACCTCTGCCGATAGCTCAATGGGCAAAATCCCGTTCTTGAAGCAGTTAGTTCTAAAGATATCGGCGAAGGAGGGCGCGATAATCACCCGAAAGCCATAGTCCAACAACGCCCAGGGTGCATGTTCCCGGCTGGAGCCACAGCCGAAGTTCTCGCGCGTGAGCAGGATTTGCGCTCTCCGATAACGGGGCTGATTCAGCACGAAGTCGGGGTTCGGTGTCCCATCGGGCAGGAACCGCCAATCGTAAAACAGGAACTGCCCGAAGCCTGTGCGCTCCACGCGCTTCAGAAACTGCTTGGGCACAATCTGGTCGGTGTCCACATTGGGCTGATCCAGCGGTGCCACCAATGCGGTCATCTTTTCGAACGGTTTCATCGGCGCAAAACCTCCTCAGCGATTTTGCCTTGCCGGTACCACTCGCGAATGTCCACGAAGTGTCCGGCAATCGCGGCGGCAGCTGCCATCTCCGGGCTGACAAGGTGCGTGCGTCCACCGCGTCCCTGTCTGCCCTCGAAGTTGCGGTTGCTGGTGGAGGCGGATCGCTCGCCCGGCTGCAGGATGTCGGGGTTCATGCCAAGGCACATGCTACATCCCGAATCGCGCCATTCGAAGCCCGCTGCCAGGAAAATCTCGTGCAGACCTTCCTCTTCCGCCAGCTTTTTCACGCGCTGTGAACCGGGCACCACCATCGCCCGCACGTGCGGAGCCACCTTCTTGCCCTTCACTACCGCGGCAGCCGCACGCAAGTCGCTCAGGCGTCCGTTGGTGCACGAGCCGATAAACACGCGGTCTATCTGGATCTCCTGAATGGGCGTGCCCGGCTTCAGCCCCATGTATTGCAGGGCGCGTTCCGCCGCCTTTGCCTTCGTTTCGTCGGTGAAGGAAGCAGGGTCCGGTACGCGTCCGGTCACAGAAACCACCTGCTCCGGGCTGGTGCCCCAGGTGACCTGTGGCTCGAAGGTGGAAACATCGAACTGCACCTCGCGGTCAAACTGTGCGTCAGGGTCAGACGGCAGCGTCTGCCAGTAGGCGACCGCACGCTCGAACTGCTTGCCCTGCGGGGCGAAGCGTCTGCCTTCCAGATAAGCAAAAGTGGTCTCATCGGGAGCAATCATGCCCGCGCGTGCGCCTGCCTCGATAGACATGTTGCATATCGTCAGTCGCTCCTCCATGCTCAGCGCACGGATGGCTTCGCCCATGTATTCGATGACGCAGCCAGTGCCTCCACCCGTGCCGATGCGCCCGATGATATTCAGGATAATATCTTTCGCGGTAACGCCCACAGGAAGTTTCCCTTCGAGGCGAATCGCCATCGTGCGCGGCTTCATCTGCGGCAGTGTCTGCGTTGCCAGCACGTGTTCCACCTCCGAAGTGCCGATGCCAAAAGCCAACGCACCGAATGCGCCGTGCGTGGAGGTGTGGCTGTCGCCGCATACAATGGTCAGACCAGGCAGGGTGATTCCCAGCTCGGGTCCGATGACGTGGACAATGCCGTTGTCTTCGCTGGTCAGGTCGAACAAAGTAATGCCGAACTCCTGGGCGTTGCGCCGCAGGGTTTCAATCTGCTTGCGCGAGATAGGGTCGCTAATGACCAGCCGATTGTCGGTCGGCACGTTGTGGTCCATCGTGGCGAAGGTCAAATCGGGGCGGCGCACCCGACGGCCCGCCTCGCGCAAACCGTCAAATGCCTGTGGCGAG